>JAKAZH010000170.1 GCA_021815935.1 Actinomycetes bacterium | reverse complement strand
CAAGCGATGATCGACTCGGAGGTGCAGCGTCAGGTGCACGACCTTGGTCACCGCCTGGAAGCGCAGCGAGCGACCGTCGAGGACTACTTGGTTGCCACCGGCCAGAGCGCCGAGGAGTTCATGGCCACTCTGTCGCGCCAAGCCATTCCGTCGGTCAAGGCGGACCTGGCTTTGCGTGCGGTCGCGGACGGGCAGGGTATCGATCCGACCGACGACGACATGGAAGGTGAGTTCGCTCGGCTCGCCCAGGCTTACGGAATGGATCCGGGCCGGGTTCGCCACGACCTCGAAGCCGGCGGCCAGATCGCTGCGGTGCGAGCGGATTGGAAGAAGACTCGTGCCTTGGAGTGGCTCTTGGAGCATGTCGAAGTCGTCGACACCGAAGGCCAGCCGGTAGACCGGGCTCTGCTCGAAGGGGGTCCAGAGGCGCCCCCAACCGAGGCGCCCCCAACCGAGGCAGCGCAAGAGAATCAGACGGCCGATGACGAGCAAATGCTGGACGAGTCGCTGTCTGGCGGCGCCGAAGACGAGGAGACCGTACAGTGACGATCCGACCACTTGCCCAGTACCATATACCGGGGGTTTTCGAGCAGACGAACCGTGGCGAGAAGAGCTACGACCTTTTTTCCAGGATGCTCGAAGAGAACATAGTTTTCCTCGGGACTCCGATCGATGACTATGTTGCGAACGCGGTCTGCGCCCAGATGCTCTACCTGGAGTACAAGAACGCGGACAAGGACATCAGCCTTTACATAAACTCCCCTGGTGGTGACATCACGGCTCTGTTCGCGATATACGACACCATGAAGTTCGTGAAGAACGATATCTCGACGTTTTGCTACGGTCAGGCAGCCTCGGCGGCTGCGGTGATCCTGGCGGGCGGTACGAAAGGCAAGCGTTACGCGCTTCCACACGCACGGATCCTGATCCACCAGCCCTACGGGGGGGCTGCGGGCCAGGCTGCCGACATCGAGATCCAGGCGAAGGAAATCCTGCGGATGCGTGACCTGCTCAACGAGATGCTTGCCGGGGACACCGGCCAGGAAGTGGACCGGATCGAAGCCGACACCGACCGCGACTTCATCATGAGTGCCGACGAAGCCCAGGGTTACGGGATCATCGACGAGGTCATAAGCACGAGGGACCTGGCGCTGGTTCCTCAGGCCGCCGGCGTAGCCTGAGTCGGGGAGGGGGAAATGGCAAAGTTCGGAGATTCCAGCGACCTGGTCAAATGTTCGTTCTGCGGGAAGTCGCAGAAGCAGGTGAAGAAGCTCATTGCCGGCCCTGGTGTCTACATATGCGATGAGTGCATCGAGTTGTGCAACGACATCATCGAGGAGGAGCTGACTGAGACCAACGAGGTCCGCTTCGATGACCTGCCGAAGCCGGCGGAGATCTTCGAGTTCCTGAACGACTACGTGATCGGCCAGGAGCGCGCCAAGAAGATTCTTTCGGTGGCGGTCTACAACCATTACAAGCGAGTTCAGGCGGGTGGTTACGGCGACGCCGAGGTGGAGCTGGCGAAGTCGAACATTCTCCTGCTCGGTCCGACCGGGTGCGGCAAGACTTTCCTCGCGCAGACCCTCGCCAGGATGCTCAACGTTCCTTTCGCGATAGCGGACGCAACGGCGCTGACGGAAGCGGGATACGTCGGCGAGGACGTCGAGAATATCCTGCTCAAACTGATCCAGGCCGCCGACTACGACGTCAAGAAGGCCGAGACCGGGATCATATACATCGACGAGATCGACAAGATCGCCCGCAAGAGTGAGAACCCGTCGATCACCAGGGACGTATCAGGGGAAGGTGTCCAGCAGGCGTTGCTCAAGATTCTCGAGGGGACTACAGCGTCCGTCCCGCCGCAGGGAGGGCGCAAGCATCCCCACCAGGAGTTCATCCAGATCGACACGACGAACATCCTTTTCGTGTGCGGGGGCGCGTTCGCAGGGCTCGACAGGATCATCGAGTCACGCCTCGGCCGCCAGGGGATCGGCTTCCGTGCAGACATCCGCACGTACGAAAGTCGCACTGAGAGTGAGCTTCTCGATCGGGTTCTTCCTGAGGACCTCTTGAAGTTCGGGCTGATCCCCGAGTTCGTCGGGCGCCTGCCGGTGATCGGGGCAGTCTCCAATCTCGACAGCGCCGCTTTGGTGCGTATCCTCGAAGAGCCGAAGAATGCCCTCGTCAAGCAGTACAGGCGTGTATTCGAGCTTGACGGCGTCGACCTCGTGTTCACCACCGATGCCTTGGAGGCGATAGCCGAGCAGGCCCTTCTTCGCGGTACCGGAGCAAGGGGTTTGAGAGCGATCCTCGAGGAGGTTCTGCTCGACGTCATGTACGACCTTCCGGGACGTACGGACATATCCAAGTGCCTGATCGACCGCTCTGTGGTGATGGAGAGGGTCGCTCCGACCTTGGTCCCTCGAAGCGACAGCCTCCCGCGGGTCGCTCCCAGAGGCCGCAGAGAGGCATCCTGACGCCTGAGAGCCGGCGGGTCCAGTGACCTTTCCGAGCCTCGGCGACGCCCTGGCATGGTTGGACAGCCATCAGAATCTCGAACGGATGCTCGCAGTGGCTCCGGAGCGCCGGAAGACTCCGGACCTGCAGAGAATGCGCAACCTCATGGACGCCCTGGGCAACCCGGAGGCGACCTCGCCGGTCGTGCACGTCACCGGCACCAACGGTAAGACGTCGACCGCCCGCTGCGTTGCGACGATCCTCACCTCGATGGGCCTTCGCGTCGGCTTGTTCACGAGCCCGCACCTGGAGTCGATCAACGAACGTATCGCTGTCGACGGCACCCCGATCGACGACGGATCGCTGGTCGAGGCCCTTACGACTCTCGCCGGCGTGGAAGCCCTGCTTCGCCCGGCGGACGGCTTCACGTGGTTCGAACTGGTTACTGCTGCAGGGTTCATCCACTTCGCGGACCGTCCGGTGGATGTCACCGTGCTCGAGGTCGGCATGGGAGGCCGTTGGGACGCAACGAACGTAGCTGACGCCACGGTAGCGGTGGTGACGAATGTCGGGCTCGATCACCTCGAGTTCCTCGGACCCACCCGCCGCCACGTAGCACGAGAGAAGGCCGGGGTCGTCAAGGCAGGCACGACGCTGATACTCGCCGAGACGGACCCTGCTCTGTCGGCCATATTCGAGGAGCAAAGCCCCGAGGCCGTCTGGCTGGCCGGGCGGGACTGGGACTGCGCCGGCAACGATTCCACGGCCGAAGGCAGGATCTTGGACCTGAGGACACCGACGGCGACATACGAGGATGTGAGGCTGGGCCTGCACGGCTCTTATCAGGGACTGAATTTCGCAGCCGCGCTTGCGGCGGCTGAGGCGTTTTTCGCCCGCGCCATCGACGACAAGATCGTTCGCAGCGCTGCCGCATCGGTTTCGTCGCCGGGGCGGCTGGAGGTTGTCGCAACCGAGCCTCTCATCGTTCTCGACGGTGCGAAGAACCTGGAGGGCGCCACGGCCGCCGGCCGTGCGCTGCTCGAGGAGTTCTCAGACGTCGCGTCGGTGATCATGGTCGTGGGGATGTTGGCCGGCAAGGACGCACGTGCGATGCTGAGCGCATTGGGAGCGGCACGCGCCCGCCTGGTCATAGCGTGCGAGGCCCCCTCCCCTAGAGCGCAGTCTTCGGAAGAGATAGCACAAGCGGCGCGCTCGCTCGGCGCTACGGCGCTAACTGCGGGCGGCGTTGCCGAGGCGATCGAGGCGGCACGAGAGGTGGCCGGCCCGGACGACCTGATTTTTGTCACGGGTTCGCTCTACGTGGTTGGTGCCGCTCGGGCAGTTCTCGGCTCGCGCCATGGCGGCTAACCTGCATCCTTCGTGAATCGAACACTAGTTATCTGCAAGCCTGACGCGGTCGAGAGAGGGTTGACGGGCGAGATCATCGCCCGCCTGGAGCGCAAAGGCCTGACCCTCGTGGCAGCGGAGCTTCGAACCTTGGACAGGGCGGCGGCGGAGGTCCACTACGAGGAGCACAAAGGGAAAGGATTCTACGAGGACCTTCTTGGATTCATCACCAGGTCAGCGGTGATGCTCTTGGTCGTCGAGGGACCTGAAGACACGTGGCAGATCGTCCGGACCATGATGGGAGTGACGAACCCGGCCAATGCAGCACCCGGGACCATACGAGGCGATCTGGCGACCGACACCGGCGAGAACCTAGTTCATGGCTCTGACAGCGCCGAGGCGGCGTTGCGCGAGATAGGCAACTTTTTCCCGCGTCTTTCCTAGCAGAGTGCCCGAGCCGCCCTGTCGACGTGCTCTGTCCGTGCGGCGGCGGAACTATAGTGTGGGAAGCCGTTCGAGTGGTGGATTTGCGAGCGCAAGGACTGGTGTAGTCAGCCAGGCCGTGGCGGGCCTGCTGCCGCGGTTCCCGGACTTAGTAGAGGAGGCCTCTTCGGATGTCGGAAAAAATCTTGAGTGGCTTCTTCGGACGAGACATGGCGGTCGACCTCGGCACGGCGAACACGCTCGTCTACGTGCGAGGTCGGGGGATCGTGTTGAACGAGCCGTCAGTGGTTGCTGTCAATACGAAGGACAATCGCCCGGTTGCCG
>JAKAZH010000169.1 GCA_021815935.1 Actinomycetes bacterium | reverse complement strand
GATCGCGGCGCCTACGGTTCCGACGATCACAGCACCGACCGCGACACGCACCGGGGCACGCACGACCGGTTCCTCCGAAGGAGGGCCAGGTCGGTTGCGTCGCGGGTGCACCTCGCGAATGAGCACCCACCCGACAGCTGCAACCAGGAACGGCAGCGTTATCCGAGCCCAGCCGAAGCCATCCGCCGCTGCGTTACCGAGCGCTGCCCCCGCAGGGCCGGCCACGTGCCCGGCGAAGATCGCCAACCCGGCCAGAGCCGCGACGAGCAGGAGAACGAGACCCCACACGTCGTCGGCCTGGCGGCCGATCAGCCGGGACAAGCTCGGAGGTCGAAGGGGCGTCGTCGCGCCGGGCGCGACGCGCGAGGAAGTACGGGACTTTGCCGGCTTCCGGCTAGGCGGTCGCCGCCTTGACGGACGGCGGGTTGCAGTTGTCACGGCAAGGCGACTTTAACACCGACCACCCTCAACTTCCGGTATCAGACCTCGGTGACTACCGGGACGATCATCGGGCGGCGACGGGTTCGCTGTGACACGAACCGTCCGAGCGCAGCGCGTGCCCGGCGCCGGATCGCCTCAACGTCCGCGGGACCCGACGACGAGACGCCCTCGAGCGCGTCGAGCACCGCCCTGCCGGCCTCCTCAAGCAGGTCCTCGGCGTCTGGAGTGTGCACCCAACCGCGCGAGATCACCTCGGGGGCACCTAGGATGTCGCCTGTCTTGGCGTCCACCGCGACCACGACCACCACGACGCCTTCCTCGGCCAGCACTTTGCGGTCGCGGAGCACCCCGTGGCCGACGTCGCCGACGATCCCGTCCACGTAGAGGTATCCGGCGGGAACTTCCCCGGCAAAGTCGATCCCATCGTCGCCAAGCTCGACTATGTCTCCGTCCTCGGCGAGCAGGATCCTCTCGGGGGCTACCCCCATCTCCACCGCCAGCTTCGCGTGATGGCTGAGATGGCGGAACTCGCCGTGTACGGGGACGAAGCAGTGCGGGCGAGCAAGCGAAAGAAGTATCCGGAGCTCGTCGCGTTTCGCGTGGCCACTGACGTGCACGTCGGCGATGCCGGAATGCACGACGTCGGCACCAAGGCGCATGAGGCCGTCGATCACCTTGCCGACGTTGGTTTCGTTGCCGGGGATAGCGTGCGACGACAGGACTACGAGGTCGCCGTCGCGTACCCGGATCCACTTGTTGTCGCCGGAGGCCATCAAAGACAACGCCGACATGGGTTCCCCCTGCGATCCTGTGCAGATGACGCACACCCGGCGTGGATCGAGGTCTTTGATCGCTTCGATGTCGACGAGGCTCTCGTCTGCGATTTCGAGCAGACCCATGGAACGTGCAAGGGCGACGTTTCGCGCCATCGACCGGCCGAGTGTCGCTATCGTCCGGCCGTTCGCTACCGCGGCGTTCGCTATCTGCTGAACCCGGTGGATGTGGCTTGCGAAACACGCGACCACCATCCGTTTGTCCCGGTTGGTTGCGAAAAGGTTGGCGAGGACGCCGCCCACCTTGCTCTCGCTCACCGTGTGACCTTCCTCCTCCGCGTTGGTGGAGTCGGACAGGAGCAGTCGAACGCCAGGACCGTCCGCGAGTGCGCCGATACGCGCCAAGTCGGTCGCTCTGCCGTCGACAGGTGTGAGGTCGATCTTGAAGTCCCCGGAGTGCAGTATGACGCCTTTCGGCGTGTGGAACGCTGTGGCGAAGCCGTGCGGCACCGAATGGGTTACCGGTATGAACTCGACGTCGAAGGGACCGATCTGGCGGCGCTCGCCGTCGCGCACGACGACCAGGTTCGTGCGATCGAGCAGCCCTGCCTCCTCGATCCTGCTTCGGGCCAAACCGAGGCTGAGAGCAGAACCGTAGATAGGAAATGACAGTTCACGCAGCAGATAGCTGAGGCCCCCGCAGTGGTCCTCGTGGCCGTGAGTGATTATGGCGCCCTCTATGCGCTCAGAGTTGTCGCGCAGATAGGAGAAGTCGGGCAGGACCAGGTCGATCCCGGGCATGTCGTCGTCTGGGAACATGAGCCCGCAATCCAACAACATGATCCGCCCTGACACCTCGACGCAAGCGCAGTTCCGTCCTATCTCACCGAGGCCGCCCAGGAAGACGACACGGACCGGATCAGCCACGAAGCGACTCGATCAGCCTGGAGGCCGCAATGTCCAGGTGCGCAGGGGCGTCGCCCACCGGCGGCCTGCATTGACCGACTGCATGTCCGAGTGCTCGCATCGCCGCCTTCGCAGGGACCGGGTTCGGCGTCTCGTCACTCGACTGGAAACGATGCGAGGCGATTAGGCGTGCGTTTATCGACCTCGCCAGGTCGACGTCGCCTTTGAAAAATGCTGCCGCCATCTCCCCCACAAGCTCTCCCGCCCAGTGCGACTCCACTGAGATCACACCGACAGCTCCGAGCGCCAGAAGTGCGAGGTTGTCGGCGTCATTGCCGCTGTAGACGTCGAAGCCCGGAGGGCAGCGGGCTATCAGCTCCGCAGTAGCGGCCGGGTTGGCGGTGGCGTCTTTGACTCCTGCGATCACCCCTTCGTCGGCGAGCCTCAAGATGACGTCCGGAGCGATTTTGCGCCCGGTCCGAACGGGGATGTCATAGACGACGACGGGCAGGTCGCCGGCTGCAGCGGCCACCGCCCGGAAGTGCGCCTCTATTCCCGCCTGTGACGGCCGGCTGTAGTAGGGGGTGACCGCCAGAATGCCGCTGACCCCGCAACGCAGCGCCTCGCGTGTCAACGCGACCGAATGCGCCGTGTCGGAAGTCGAAGTGCCGGCTAGCACCGGAGCGTCCACTGCCGACGAAACGGCACGCCACAGGTCCGCCTTCTCGTCGTCGCTGAGCGTCGGGGACTCCCCGGTCGTGCCTGACACCACCAGAAAATCACTGCCATGCGAGCACAACCACTTCGCAAGCTCAGCCGCAGCCGTGATGTCTAGGCGTAGCTCCGCATCGAACGGGGTGACCATAGCGGTGCCCACGGCACCGAACCTGGCGTTGTCGGTCATACCCTGACTTTACTCAGCCATGGCCGTATGGCGTTCCGGGAGCTTCGGCGTCCTCGGCGGGCGCACCGACGACGTTGAACCGCCCATCTAACGCGCCTCGCCGAACAGGACCGGTTCCAGGCCCACGGTAACGCCCGGCCGCGACACCACGAATCGAACGGCCGCCAGCACGCCTGGCATAAAGGAGCCCCTGTCGATGGAGTCGTGGCGGATGGTGAGGGTCTGACCCGACGCCCCGAGGATCACTTCTTGGTGCGCGACCATGCCCCTCATCCGGACGGAGTGGATACGAATTCCTCCCGGTCCGCGGCCCCCGCGGGCCCCCCGGAGAATTTCCGTCTCGGTAGGATCGGCCCCCCATTCCCCTGACGCAACGGCCATCCGCTCCGCGGTGGTGATCGCCGTTCCCGACGGCGCGTCCACCTTTGCGTCGTGATGAAGCTCGATTATCTCCGCAGTGTCGAACCACGGGGATGCCATCTCCGCAAAACGCATCATCAGCACCGCCCCGACCGCGAAGTTCGCGGCGATCACGCAACCGAGAGCCCCGTCGGAGGGGAAAAGCTCCGAAAGGCGGGCAACGCCGGTATCTCCGATCCCGGTCGTGCCGATCACCATGTGAACGCCGTTGGCGGCACACCAGGCCGCGCTTTGCAGAGCCGCGCCAGCGACGGTGAAGTCGACCGCGACAACCGCACCCGCTTCTGCGACTCGCGTGATGTCACCGCTTCTGACGACGACGCCAGGGAACTTCGAGTCGGGGCCGGCCTCACCACCACCGGCCCACGCCGGGTCGATCGCGGCTACCAGTTCGAGATCCGAGGAGCCGGTCAATGCCTCGCAGACCGCTCCCCCCATCCTGCCGGCTGCGCCGATCACGGCAACTTTCACAGCTTGGACGGCCCGATCGAAGCGACAGTGCGGGGACCGCCCAGCCACCGCCGGGCGGATGCGTTGACCTCCTCCAAAGTCAACTCCTCGATCTGCTTCTCGACCTCGTCAAGTGACTTCACCCGGCCGTGGACCAGCTGAGCATGCCCGAGGCGGCTCATCCGGGCCCCGGAATCCTCGAGGCCGAGCGCCAGTGAGCCGCGCATGTGGCCTTTCGCGGAGGCGAGCTCGTCGTCTGAGATGCCACTGTCGGCCATGCGGTCCAGTTCGGCCATCACCAGGTCGAGCACCTCACGGCTTCGCGACGGCGAGCTGCCGGCGTACACGGCAAGCGCCCCCGCTCCCTCGAAACCCAACCGGTAGGCGTACACCGAGTAGGCGAGTCCGCGCTCCTCGCGCACCGACTGGAAAAGACGGCTCGCCATCCCCCCGCCTAGCACGTGCTCGACAACCGCCAGGCTGTGCCGGTCGTCGTCATCTCTGTCAGGTCCCGCCACGGCGACCGCCAAATGCGCCTGTTCGGTGTCGCGTTCGAGGTCGCGTCGCGCCAGCGCAGGAGCGCTCGGAGCGCTCCGCGACGGTGGCTTGCCGCCAGCGCTGCCGATACGAGATCCAACCAGGTCCACCACCTCGTCGTGTTCGACGTTGCCGGCGACGGCTACGACAATGTTGCCGGGGCGGTAGTGCAGCGAGTGGAAGCCAG
>JAKAZH010000005.1 GCA_021815935.1 Actinomycetes bacterium | reverse complement strand
CAGAACCTCTGAGGTAGACCTGTCGCCGATCAGGTAGGAAAAATTGACCATCTGTGCTGCCAGACCGTCGCTCTTCGCGTGGTCGCGTCCAGATAGGAGTTGCCTGAAATAGAGACGGTCGTCGTCATTCACTCCCACGACGCTAGCCCTTACGACGCCAGCCCTTACGACGCCAGCCCATACGACACCAGCCCATACGACACCAGCCCTTACGACGCCAGCCCTTACGACGCCAGCCCTTACGACGCCAGCCGGCCTTCCCCCGGCCCCAGCGGAATAGTTGCGCGCACAACAATGTTTTGCTGATCGTAGGGCGCCGAGCCGGGTCGCCCAGCGCTTGAGGAGAGGAAGCCCGTATGCCTGCTGTAACAGTCGAGGACATCTCGGCATTGTCGACCCTTGAAGTCGATCCGCTAGCCAAGCCAAGAGAGCCGAAGAAGCGCGTAAGCGCACCGAGCGGCTTCGAAGGCGAAGGTTTCCCTGTACGACGGGCCTTCGCCGGCGTTCCGACCGGGATGCTGGATCCCTTCGTCCACATGGATCAGATGGGCGAGGTGGACTACGCGCCGGGCGAGCCGAAAGGAACACCGTGGCATCCTCACCGCGGCTTCGAGACCGTCACCTACATGATCGACGGCACCTTCGAACATCGCGACTCGACCGGCGGAGGCGGCCTCATAACAAACGGAGACACGCAGTGGATGACCGCCGGTTCTGGGATCCTGCACATCGAACGGCCCCCCGAGACGCTCGTAGCGTCAGGCGGTCTCTTCCACGGAATCCAACTCTGGGTGAATCTGCCATCTGCGCAGAAGATGGTCGACCCTCGCTACCAAGACATCCGAGCCGGCAGGCTTCCCCTATTCGCCTCCCCGGACGGCGGAGCCCTCATCAGGGTGATCGCAGGCGACTTCGGAGGCACAAGCGGCCCCGGTATGACACACACCCCGATTGCGATGGTCCACGCCACCGTCGAGGAGGGAGCGCGGCTCGCATTGCCGTGGGACAGCGGATTCAACTCGCTCGTCTATGCGCTCGCCGGAAGCGGGTCGATCGGCGCGGGACCTGAAGCGGCCCCGATTCGAAGTGGTCAGCTGTACGTGCTCGGCGAGGGGGATTTCATCGAGGTGCACGCGGACCGCGGCATCGACGGGCCTCACAAGTCCCTCGAAGTCCTGCTTCTCGGCGGACGTCCAATCAAGGAGCCCGTAGCGCACTACGGCCCGTTCGTGATGAACACCAGGCAAGAGCTTGCCCAGGCCTTCGACGACTTCCAGCACGGCCGGATGGGTGTCATTCCCGCCCACTAGCCCCGCCCAGGACACTTCGCTTTGACAGGTAGGGAGATCTCCCGCGGTGACGAACTTAGGGGGCATCCGAGCGCCACACTGTAGAGGTGAGCCCCGAACCCGGTCCAGGTCAGAAATGTGCGGCGCTGTCACTATCAGACCTGGTCAGCCGGACCGGGGTACCCGCGTCAACGATCCACCACTACCGCAGGTCGGGGTGGATCCCTGAGCCTCTTGGGATTTCGGGCAAGCGGTTCGAGTACGACGAGCGTCACGTCGACGCAATCCTCGAGCTGAGGGCAGGGTCGCCGTCCGCCGCCGGCTCCGCCGACAGGCTGGTGGCGGCCGCTATCGAGGCGTTTCGGACCCGAAGCTTCTCCGAGGTGTCGGTCAGCGACATAACGGCCGCTGCGCATATGGCGAAAGGAAACTTTTACCGTTACTTCCCTTCCAAAGAGGCGCTCATAATTGCTTGTGTCGAGACGCTCGTGGACGACACGGCGGCGCGCCTCGAATCGGCTCTGAAGTCCCTTGGAGGAGTCGACCAGCTTCGCGACGATGCAGACAAGACAGCTCTCGTCCTCGGATACGTGCTAGCCGACGTCTTGGCGCTGCTCCTCGAGATCGGCGCGCGAGCTGCCAAGGGACACGAGCCGAGCGCTGACCTTGCGCGAAAGGCGCTTCGGACCCTCGCACTCGTTGCGGGACGGCCGTTCCTCCCCCTGGACACAACCGACGACGACGCAAAAACGATCTCGACAGGTCTCTCCGTGCTCCAATCCGCGTTCGCCACCGTGATGTCGTGGGCAGTCGGGCCGGACTGGCCCCCCGACGAGCAGATCTCGGCCCTGGCTTGACACGAGCCGTGCACTTCGAATACAAATTGTGACCACGCGGTCACTTGACTTCACCATCGACGACGAGGCAGTGCCATCGGGTCTCCCGACTGTTCCAGACATTCTGGGCAGAGCCGGTCGCGAGAACTTTCGCGTAGCATCCAGAATCGTCGATGCGACGACCAGACGACATTTGGTCGCCTTTTACGGATTCGCTCGTTTCGTCGACGAGATCGGCGACGCATACGGCGGTGACCGGATCGCCGCCCTCGACTGGGTCGCTGCGAAGACGAGAGCGGCCCTCGACGAGCCGGGAAACCAGCATCCGCTGATCGCCCGAGCGGCAGAATCCGTAAGAGAGCTCGAAACCGACGCCAAGCCTCTGTTCGATCTCGTGGATGCCAACCGGATGGATCAGCACAACTCCCACTACGAGACTTTCGAAGATCTTCTCCACTACTGCACGCTGTCGGCGAACCCCGTCGGTAGGTTGGTGCTGGCCGCGTTCCGCTGTAGCGTGCCTGGCGCCTTGGAGCACTCGGATAGCATCTGCACGGGCCTGCAGATCGTCGAGCACTGCGCCGACATCGCCGAGGACTACCGCGTAGGCCGGATATACGTCCCCGCAGAGGACTGGCGTAGGTTCGACGTCGAGCCTTCGGCTGTCATATCGCCGGCCGGGTCGAGCAACGAGCTGCGGGCATTGGTTGCCTTCGAGCTGGCCCGCGCCCGACGGTTCCTTGACGCCGGGCTGCCATTGGTCGACCTGCTACCCGCCAGGCTCCGGTGGGCGACCGCCGGATTCTGGGCAGGAGGTCGGGCCGCTATCGACCGTATTGCATTGCGTAATTTCGACATTTCGACGGCAGCGTCAGCCCCCAAAGCATCGAGGGTGCTCCTCCACCTCGTCGATGCGTTTGTGCGCCAGTCGAAGCTGAGGCGCCCGAAGCCATGAACGTCGAGGTTGCCTACGAGGCTTGCGAGAAGATCACGGCATCGCAAGCCCGGAACTTCTACTACGGGATCAAGCTGCTTCCCAAACCCAAACGTCAGGCCATGTCGGCGCTTTACGCGCTCGCCCGGCGCGTCGACGACATCGGGGACGGGACCCTTGAGCCACATGAGAAGCTCGCGGCGCTCAAAGGCGCCCGCGCTCAGATCGCCGACCTTCGCCACGACCCCGGCGCAGCCCTCGGTGGCTCCGACCCCGTGATGGTTGCGATGGCCGACGCTTCGAGGCGCTGGAACATCCCTCTGGACGCCCTCGAAGAGCTGGTGGACGGATGCGAGATGGACGTCGCCGGCACCGTATATGAAACCTTCGAGGACCTCGTCGGCTACTGCCGAAAGGTCGCCGGAACGATCGGCAGATCCAGCCTCGCCGTGTACGGTTCGAGCGACGCTAGCAGCGACCCAACCCACGCTCGGGAGCTCGCCGACGACCTCGGGGTTGCCCTGCAGCTGACCAACATTCTCCGAGACGTCGTCGAGGACCACCGAGAGATGGGTCGGGTTTACCTTCCGAGCAACGACCTTGCCCGCTTCGACATCGACGAGCACCTGCGAGGAAAGCCAGACGACCTAATCGCTTTGATCAGCTTCGAGGCGGGTAGGGCTTGCGGATGGTACGAGAGAGGCTTACCGCTTCTCGACCTACTCGACCGCCGCTCGCGGGCCTGCACGGCAGCGATGGCCGGCATATACCGAAAGCTGCTCGAGCGGATTCGCCGAGACCCAGAAGCAGTCCTTAAAGGCCGAATCTCCCTGTCGGTTGCCGAGAAGTCCGCCGTCGCTTTGAAGGCGATAGTGACGGGGCATTCGTGAGGCCTGCGACGCCACTGGCCGGCGAACGGGTGACGGTTCTCGGCGGCGGCCTTGCGGGGATCGCCGCCGCTCTCGAAGCGGCTGATCTCGGGGCCTCGGTTACACTTCTCGAACGCACCAACCGCCTCGGCGGAATGACGTGGTCATTCCAGCGGAACGGCTTGAATATGGACAACGGCCAGCATGTCTTCCTTGGGTGCTGCTCCGAATACCAGCGGTTCTTGAGGCGGATCGGATCCGATCGAGACGTGGTCGGCCCGATGCCACTCGACGTGCCCGTCGTGTCCGAGTCACCTCGCGCCGAGGCGGGCTTCGCCCACTCGCCAACGGTATCGAGGTTGCGTAGGAGGGACCTTCCTGTCCCGTTCCACCTCGCCGGCTCGCTGCTCGGCTACAGCCACATATCCATCCCGGCGCGCCTCGCACTCGGACGGGGCCTCGCCGCCATCGCAGCACTTCGAGCCGACGACCCAGGCCTCGACGCCATCAACTTCGGAGATTGGCTCTCGGCGCACGGCCAGTCGAGCGAAGCCATCGAAGCGGTATGGGACCTGATTACCGTTCCCACAGTCAATCTTCCCTGCACGGAGACCTCCCTTGCGGTAGCAGTGCAAGTCTTCAAGACCGGACTGCTCGCCGGCCGGTCATCTTGTGACATCGGCTGGAGCAACGTGCCACTTGGGGTGCTGCACGGTGAGCGTTCGCAGAAGGCTCTAGAGGCGGCCGGTGTGCGAACGCACTTCGCGACGCGCGTCCGGCACTTGGCCCGACGCGAACACGAGGAGGGTTGGAGCGTCGAGACCGACCGGGGAGCCTTCGACGCAGACGCAGTCGTTGTTTGTGTGCCAAACGACGAGGCTGCATCGCTGGTTCCTGAATCCGCGGCGCCGCAGCGTCGACGTTGGTCCGAGCTCGGCTTCTCGGCGGTGATCGACGTGCACCTGGTGTTCGACCGGACGATTACGGAATGGCCGGTCATGGCCGCTCTGCACTCCCCCGTCCAGTGGGTCTTCGACCGCTCCGTGGCATCCGGACTGCGCGCCGAAGGCGACACCCGTGCTGCAACTTCCGCTGATTCGACTGTCACACGCAGGCCAAGAACGCTAGGACCCGACGCCAACGGGGCGCAGTACCTTGCCGTGTCTTTGTCCGCTGCCGACAGGCTGCTCGGGGAAAAACCTGAACGGATAGTCGAACTGATCTCGGGTGCGCTTCGCCGCCTTCTGCCGGACGCCCGCGAGGCAATTCTGGTCGACTCGGTGGTCACCAAAGAACGCCGAGCCACTTTCCGGGCCTCACCCGGATCTCGGACCATGCGCGCACGAACCGCCACGAACGACTCTTCACTCACTCTTGGCGGAGCTTGGACGGACACCGGCTGGCCGGCGACGATGGAAGGAGCTGTCCGAAGCGGCTTCGCCGCCGCACGAGCGCTGGTCGGATGTCTTCCGACGCCGCCCCTTCTTTCTGCCCGCACGAGACCCACCGAGATCGAAAGCGCTCCCGGCGAGCTCGCCCCCATAGGAACCGCCCAGATCGAGACCGCCCAGATCGAGACCGCCCAGATCGAGACCGCCCAGATCGAGACCGCCCAGATCGAGACCGCCCAGATCGAGACCGCCCACATTGATACCACCCGGGAGGTGGCGTGACCCCTACATTCGCCGTTGCCGAACTTCTCGAACGGTGCCGAATGGCGATCAACCCAGCGCTCGGCGAGGCGGTCGACCGCCTGACACCGGACCTGCGGCTCATCGCAAGTTACCATTTCGGCTGGAGCGACCCTTCAGGCCGACCAACGAAAGCGCCCAGCGGCAAAGGAGTCCGATCCACGCTTGCGATACTCGGAGCGGAGGCGTCATGGGCGCAGTCGGAGATTGGGATTCCCGGCGGAGTAGCCGTCGAGCTGGTGCACAACTTTTCGCTAATACATGACGACATCATCGACACCGACGCCGAGCGCCACCACCGGCCGACGGTCTGGTCGGAGTTCGGGGTAGGTCCTGCGATCGTCGCCGGCGACGCCCTAGCCGTACTAGCGCATCAGGTCCTGCTCGAATCGTCGCCCGAGCGCGGACCGACGGCGTCACGTGCTCTCGCAGAGGCAACCGCCACGATGATCGCCGGGCAGGCTGACGACATCGCCTTCGAGAAACGTCGCGACGTGTCCGTCGAGCAGTGCACCGCGATGTCGGCTGCAAAGACCGGTGCGCTTCTCGGCTGCGCCGCGTCGATCGGAGCGATCCTCGCTGGCGCGCCGGACGCAGCGGTACGGGCCCTTCACGACTTCGGCCTTCATCTCGGACTCGCATTCCAGGCGGTCGACGACCTGCTTGGAATCTGGGGTGATCCGCTGACGACGGGCAAACCCTCGGGTAATGACCTCCGACAGCGAAAGAAGTCGCTGCCAGTCGTGGCCGCACTGGCTGCGGCCGGTCCCGAAGCAGACGAACTTCGATCGCTTCTTCTAGGCGAGCCGGGAGAGACGCTCGGGCCGCTTCATGCGGACCTGGTCGACAGGGCCCGCTACCTGGTCGAGGCTTGCGGCGGTAGGGAGTGGACGACGGTGCGCGCCAAAGCGAACCTCGACAGCGCCCTGGGCGCTTTGGAGCGTGTGAGGCTGTCCGCCCTGCCGCACCGTGATCTTGCCGACCTGGCCGTCTACATAGTGGAGCGAGACTTTTGACTCAGCTCGACAACCCACCAGTGACGACGCCAGGCAAGGCTAAACCGCTTGATGTGACGGTGGACGCGTCCGGTGAGGCTGTTCCGATCTCCGGGGGCTCCGCCGAGGTGTTCGAGGACGTGGCGCGGGCCCTCAAAGCCGGACGAGAGCACCTCGTAGGCCTGCAGAGCCTTGAAGGCTGGTGGAAGGGCGAGCTCGAGACAAACGTGTCGATGGACGCCGAGGACGTAATGCTGCGTCACTTCCTCGGCATTCTCGAACCGAGCCGAACCGGCCGAACGGCCCAATGGATACGCTCGAAACAGCTTCCAAATGGTGGCTGGGCAACCTTCTTCGGCGGTCCGGACGACCTGTCGGTCACCATCGAGGCGTATGTAGCGTTGCGCCTCGCCGGGGACGCGCCAGATGCCGAACACATGCGCCGCGCGTCGAGCTGGGTTCGCTCCCACGGTGGTATCTCGGGGAGCCGTGTTTTCACCAGGATCTGGATGGCCGTTCTAGGAGCCTGGTCGTGGGCGGACCTACCTGTAGTGCCTCCGGAGATCATGCATCTACCGGGGTGGCTTCCCCTCAACATCTATGACTTCGCCTGCTGGGCACGCCAGACGGTCGTCGCGCTTTGCGTCGTCATGTCCCATAAGCCGGCGGTCCCGCTGCCGTTCATGCTTGGCGAGCTGAATCCGGCGGAGCCGTCATCGAGGGGTTCCTCCCGGAAAGTGACCTCTGCTACGTCAGCGGGATTCCTTCTCCTCGACCGTATGCTGCACCTGTACGACAGTGCGCCGAAATGGTTGGTGCCGATACACATGATGCGAAGGACCGCTTTGGCAAAAGCTGAACGGTGGATCCTCGCCCGACAAGAAGCGGACGGGCTTTGGGGGGGCATCCAGCCTCCGGTGGTCTATTCGATCATCGCGTTGCGCTTGCAAGGATATTCTCTTGAACATCCGGTGCTCGCCGCCGCACTGCGCGGCCTCGACCGCTTCAGCGTCGAAGACGAGTTCGGCCAACGCCTCGAAGCATGCCAGTCGCCGGTGTGGGATACAGCCCTAGCGATAGTCGCCTTGAGAGACGCCGGTCTCCGAGAAGACGACCCGGCAATCGTCAGAGCAGCCGGCTGGTTGCTTGGAGAGGAGATCGCGGTCCGAGGAGATTGGGCCGAGAGACGCAAAGATCTTGCGCCCGGTGGCTGGGCCTTCGAGTTCCACAACGACCAGTACCCTGACATCGACGACACAGCAGAAGTGGTCATCGCCCTTCGCAGAGCCCTCTCGACGCCTGAAATCGAGGCCGCCTGCAGTCGGGGCGTGGCGTGGTCGGTCGGCATGCAAAGCCGGTCGGGAGGGTGGGGAGCATTCGACGTCGACAATGACAGTTCGGCGGTCGCGAAGTTGCCGTTCTGCGACTTCGGTGAAGTTACGGACCCGCCTTCGGCCGACGTCACGGCGCACATGGTGGAGATGCTGGCCGGCGACGCGTCAGTCGACGCCGACGTCGTCCGGTGTGGCGTCGACTGGCTTTGGGAAGCCCAGGAGCCGGACGGGTCGTGGTTCGGTCGCTGGGGCGTCAATTACATCTACGGGACTGGCGCCGCCGTTCCCGCCCTGATCGCTGCAGGTGTTCCTCGAAGTGATCCGAGGATCGCTGCGGCGCTGCGATGGCTCGAAGTCCACCAGAACAACGACGGAGGCTGGGGGGAGGACCTTCGCTCCTACGTCGACGACTCCTGGCGGGGTCGGGGTACGTCGACTCCGTCGCAAACCGCGTGGGCACTCTTGGCACTCCTGGCTGCAGGCGACCCGCAAACGACCTGCGTCGAGCGGGGAGTTCAATGGCTGGTCGACAACCAGGAGAGCGACGGATCTTGGGACGAACCGTACTTCACCGGTACTGGCTTCCCCTGGGATTTCAGCATCAACTACCACTTGTACCGCGTCGTTTGGCCTCTCACGGCGCTCGGCAGGTATGTGAGGGCGTTGACGGGCGGAGTCCAGACGTGACACGCGGCGGCCTGCTGATCCTTGCTCCCCTGCGCTTGGAAGCTCGGGCGCTTTCACAAGGTGCGCCAGATGCGTGGGTGGTCAGGACGGGTGCGGGCCCCCTGCGCTCGTCGTGTTCGGCGAGCCGGATAATCGCGTCGACCAGCGCGCTGGGTAGCGCAGATTCCTTCTTCGATACGCCCAGCGGCAAGGCGGGAGCCAGCAAGGCGGGAGCCGCCAACGGGAGAGCCAGCAAGGCGGGAGCCGACGGTACGCATGCCCCGCACGCTGTGGCGATTGCCGGAATCGCCGGAGGCCTCGACATCGACCTGCCCCCTGGAACTTTGGTCGTAGCCGACAAGGTCATCGACGAAACGGGGAGGGTGGCAGCGCTGCTGCCGTCGGCGCCCCTCATCGCCGCGGAGCTAAATGCCCGGGGACAGCTCGCCGTGACGGGAACTGTGGCGAGCGCCCGGGCCGTTGTTGAGGGCGCGCGCGACAGGGCAACCCTCGCAGCCCTCGGGGCCGTCGCTGTAGACACCGAGTCGGCATGGCTCGTCGCGGCGCCTTGGGGAGTGCCCACCGCAGTTGTCCGCGTCATCGTCGACACCCCCGAGCGCGAGCTGCGATCTCTGGCGACAGTTACCGGCGGAATAAAGGCGCTCGCTGTATTGAGCAGGGCAGCCAAGGTGCTCGTCGAATGGGGCGACACGATTGCAGCAAGAGAAGTGCTTCTCGCGAACCCGAGGTCGTTTTGCGCAGGGGTGGAGCGGGCGATAGACACCGTCATTCGCTGCATCGACAAGTTCGGCACCCCGGTCTACGTAAGACGCCACATCGTCCACAACCGCCACGTCGTCGAGGACCTGGAGTCCAGGGGCGCTAAGTTCGTGCAGGAACTGGACGAGATACCCGACGGCGCGACCGTCATATTCTCAGCGCACGGAGTCTCGCCCGCGGTCCGACAGGCCGCCGATGCGAGGGCGCTGAACGTCGTGGACGCGACCTGCCCCCTGGTTAGCAAAGTCCACAGCGAAGTCCGCCGCTTCTCGGCGAGATCCCGGCAAGTGATCTTCATCGGCCACGCGCAACATGACGAAGCGGAAGGCACTCTCGGCGAAGCCCCCGACATGCTGGTCGTCGAAACCGCCGGCGACGTTGCCACGCTCGAAGTCACCGATCCGGATCGACTTGCATATGTCACACAGACCACCTTGTCCTCCGACGATGTGGAAGCCGTGCTCACGGAGCTCGCGGCCAGATTCCCGGCGATCGTAGGGCCAGGAGCAAGCGATATCTGCTACGCCACCCAGAACCGCCAGCAGGCACTCCGGGCGATAGCCCCCGGCTGCTCGACGGTGATCGTCATCGGCTCGCCGGAATCGTCGAACGCCAACCGTCTCGTGGAAGTGGCCAGGCGAGGTGCCGGCAAGGTGGTCCTCGTAGACGACGAGCGCGACCTGCGCTTCGAACATCTGCGAGATGCACCGGTTATCGGTGTTACAGCGGCGGCCTCTACACCTGAGACGGTTGTCGCGCGTGTCCTCGACGCCCTGAGCGGTGTCGGGCCGACGGAGCTACACGAATTTTTTTCTACAAGCGAGAATGCTTCCTTCTCGCTTCCATTGGAGGTCAGATAGTGGGAATACCAATACGTCAAAGCCTGAAGATAGGGGCATACCTCGCTCGCAAGAAGCTCTCGGGCCAGGAAAAGTTTCCTCTCATCGTGGAACTCGAACCGCTCTTCGCGTGCAACCTCGCTTGCAACGGATGCGGCAAGATCCAGTACCCGACCGACATTCTTCGAAAGCGGCTTTCGGTGGAGGCTGCCGTCGCCGCCGTTGAAGAGTGCGGGGCTCCTATGGTCTCCATAGCCGGCGGGGAGCCGCTCTTGCACCCCGACATAGACAAGATGACAGTAGCGCTGCTAGATCGCGGTCGTTACGTGTACCTGTGCACGAACGCCCTGCTGCTCGAGCGCAAAATGGACCGCTTCGCTCCGCACAGCCGCTTCAGCTGGGTCGTCCACATCGACGGCCTGCGCGAACGACACGACGAGTCAGTTAGCCGAGAAGGTACCTTCGACAAGGCGGTCGCAGCTATCGCTGCGGCGAAGGCGAGAGGGTTCAAGGTCACAACGAACACGACGTTCTTCTCGACAGATTCGCCGACGACGATCCGCGAGGTCCTCGACTTCCTAAACGACGACGTTGGTGTCGACCAGATGATGATCTCCCCGGGATACGCCTATGAGAAAGCCCCCGACCAGGTGCACTTCCTAAGCACGCGCACCTCGCAGCAGATCTTCAAGGAAGCCTTCGCTGGAGGCCGGAGAAAGAAGTGGCGACTCAACCACAGTCCACTGTTCCTGGATTTCTTGGAAGGCAAAGCGAACTTCCAGTGCACTCCGTGGGGCATCCCGAGCTACTCCGTCTTCGGTTGGCAGAAGCCGTGCTACCTGATGGCCGACGGCTACACGCAGACATACAAGGAACTGGTCGAGACGACGGACTGGGACGCCTACGGTAGAGGAAACGACCCGCGCTGCGAGAACTGCATGGCGCACTGCGGCTATGAGCCGAGCGCCGTACTCGCGACGACGAAGTCTCTTCGCCAGTCGATACGGGCAGCGGTCGGCTCGTAATGGGATTCGACCTGAAGGACCTCCTGGAGTCCCGCTCGGGCGAAGGAGCCGAGCTTTGGTCGCGCTACCTCAACCCCCAGACGGCAAAGGTTCTTCACTCGGTCGGCCTCAACCGCAAATGGGTTCGTGCCGAAGGCCCGTACCTGTGGGACGACCAAGGGGACTCCTACCTGGATTGGCTGGCCGGATTCGGAGTGTTCGGGCTCGGGCGCAATCACCCTGTGCTACGACGGGCTCTTGCGCAGGTGCTCGAAGGTGAGTTGGCCGACATGGTCAAGATGGACACGCCTCTGCTAGCCGGACTGCTAGGTGAGGCGCTGGTTTCCCGAGCCCCCTACCTGGACCGCGTCTACCTGTGCAACAGCGGCACAGAAGCAGTCGAAGCCGCAATCAAGTTCGCCCGCTATTACACCAAACGACCTCGCATCCTCTACTGCGGGCACGCCTACCACGGGCTGACCGCAGGCGCCCTGTCGGTAAACGGCGGGAAGTCCTTCAAGGCCGGCTTCGGGCCGATGCTGCCTGCCACCGAGATTCCATTCGGGGATCTCGCTGCCCTCGAACGGGCAACCTCGAAAGGCGATGTCGCAGCGTTCATCGTGGAGCCGGTGCAAGGCAAAGGCGTCCAGGTCGCCCCTCCGGGCTTTCTAGCGGGCGCAGCTCGCGTCTTACACGACAGGGGCGCGCTGCTTATCTGTGATGAGGTCCAAGCGGGCCTCGGACGAACCGGTCGCTTCTTCAGCTTCGAGCACGATGAGGTACAGCCCGACCTCGTCACTATCGCGAAAACCCTGTCCGGCGGCTTCGTCCCTGTAGCTGCGACCATGGCCAGGCAAGCCGTCTTCTCCGCCGTGTACTCGTCCATGACGAGGGTCCTCGTCCATGACACCACCTACAGCCACAACAACATGGCGGCGGCTGCCGGATTGGCGACGCTCAGCGTCATCGACGACGAAGGCCTCGTAGCGAACGCAGCCGAACGCGGCGACGAACTGCGTCGAGCGCTCGAAGACGCAGCGGCACGCTTCGAATTCGTCAAGGACGTCCGAGGACGAGGCCTGATGATCGGTGTCGAGTTCGGGCTACCATCGTCGATTCGCCTCAAGGGCCGCTACGCGCCCCTCACGCTGTTGCGCAAGGGGCTTTTCACCCAGATGGTCGTCTGTGCCTTGTTCGAGGAGCACCGGGTTCTCACACAGACAGCCGCAGATCACATGGACGTCCTCAAGCTCCTGCCGCCCCTTGCGACAACATCCGACGACGTCCGCTGGTTCATGTCCAGCTTCGAAGCGGTGATGAGAGCGGTCGAGGCGAGCAGTCGACCGGTGTGGCAGTTCGCTCGCGGACTTGCGACCAGGTCGATGAGCGGCAGTGGGGTTGGGGAGACGTCTCGTCTGTGACGCTCAACGAACGAGGATGGCGGCGCGGCGGCGCGGCGGCGCGGCGCGCTAAGTCAGTGCCTCGCCGAGGGTGACCGGCAAGCGGGCCATGGGGAAAAGCACCGTAGTCTCGCCGTACTTAGTCGCCTAGAATGAAGTCAACCGAGGATACCCGGGATACCCTGGACGTCACGTGAATGTACGTCCCTACGAGAGGAAGCACGCTGGCACAAGGTAAGGAAGATGCGATCGTCTTGGAAGGCACCGTGAGCGAAGCACTTAAGAACGCTATGTTCAAAGTGGAGCTCACCAACGGCCACGAGGTTCTGGCGCACAACTCCGGCAAAATGCGGATGAACAGGATCCGGGTCCTTCCAGGCGACAAGGTCCAGGTTGAGATCAGCCCCTACGACTTGACCCGGGGGCGCATCACCTACCGTTACCGCTAGCGCTGAACGCAGTATCCGCTCCCCTAGACCGCCCTCTCCGCTCCCTCTGGAACCTAGACCGCTGCTCTCCATTTAACCGACCATTCAACCGTCAGAAATGGTCAGGATCTTCCAGTCAAAAAAGTTCGGTACCAAAAAGTGCGTTTTCCGAGCGAGGGCTGGTACCCGATCTTTTGAGAACGAAGATCGGGTACCAAAAAGTGCGAAAAATCGCTTCAAATGGTCAGGGTTGTCGCGACATCGCTACTCCCACGGCGCCACTCGCGACATCGCTACTCGCTGTCGTCGTCCCCAGTAGCAAGAAGCCCGTTCGCAGCCGCAAGGGCGGTTGCGGCCCGTACCGCCTCTTCGTAGACAGCCCCTAGGTGTCCGAGTGAGACGGCCGGGTCGACACCGACCGGGGGCGGGCCGAGGGAGCGAACGAGGACCGAAGGGTCCGCTGCGGGCCGGATCGGCTTTACCTCGCCCGGCGGCTGGTAGCCCGCCCCCCAGAATCTGATCTCGGCCTGCCTGCGAGCCGCTGCGGGTCTGCGACGCTTGCTCACGCGGCGCGCTCCTCTCCCCCGCCTTCGAGACCGGGCTCCTCCTCCACCAGGTCCTCCTCGCGCAAACCGAGAGCGACCCGCAGCTGGTCGGCGTCGAGGTCGCCAAGGCTGCTGCGTGTCGGCAGAACCATGCCGGCGATACGCCGCTTCCCGGCGACTATCTCCTCGACGCGCTCGTCGACGGTGCCGGGACACACGAGGCGGTGGCACATGACGGTACCCTCCTGTCCGATCCTCCACGCGCGGTCGCGTGCCTGGTCCTCGACGGCGGGGTTCCACCACCTGTCGTAGAGGACGACGTGGCGAGCGGCCGTGAGGTTGAGCCCGGATCCGCCCGCCTTGATGGAAAGCACTAGCGCCCCTGGTCCGATACCTGCCTGGAACTTCGCAACCAGTTCGTCCCGTGCCCCTCGAGTCAAGCCTCCGTGGTAGCAGCCGATGTCGATCCCGCTGCGGGCTCTCAAGTGCGATGCGAGGCGCTCACCCCATCTGGCGAAGTGCGTGAATACGAGAAGCCGCTCGCCGGCGGCGATGACATCGTCGAATATCTCCTCGAGGCGGGTGAGCTTGCCCGACCGGTCGTCGAGGCCAGCAAGCTCGTCCTGCTCCCCGAGGTAGGCGGCGGGATGGTCGCATATCTGCTTGAGTGCGGTGATCGCTGCGAGCACCTGGCCCTTGCGCTTGTTCGCGTCGCCGTCAAGATCGCTCTCGACGAGTCGGTTGACCACCGCCTGGTAGAGGCCAATCTGCTCGGCTGTCATCGCGCAGTGGTCGAGGCGGTCAACCTTGTCGGGCAGTTCCGCTGCGATCTCCGGCTCGTTCTTGGTTCGGCGGAAGATGAGAAGACCGTTGAGCGCCCTAAGCGCCGACTCCTGATTGGACCGGGCGGCGGGTGCGCCCACTGGACTCGCTCGACCACTGCCCGCAGCAGTCGCTGGACTCGCTCGACCACCACCCGCAGGTGCACCTGCCGGCGCTCGCTCCCCACCAGCGCCGGTGACCCAGCTTCCCGCAGTCCGGGTGTCCGTGACTCCGCCACCTCCGCCGTCCACGACCCCGTCCGCATCGTTGCCAACGGCACCCACGGCCGACGAACGCGACAGGCTTTCGATGAAAGCGCTGCGGCCCCCAACCAGCCCCGGATTGGTCCAGTCGAGGATCGCCCAGAGGTCGCCAAGCCCGTTCTCTACCGGAGTACCGGTCAGCGCAAGTTTGGAGTGGGCTTTCAGCCGGCGTAGCTCGCGTGCAGTCTCGTTCGTGTGGTTCTTGATCACCTGCGCCTCGTCGACTACGACTCTGCGCCACGTGACAGCCGACAAGGCTTCTATATCGCGGACGGCAGTTGCGTAGGTGGTGAGCACCACGTCGTGGCCGCTCGCAAGCTTGGCTATGCCGTCCGCCTCCGCGCGTCGAGGCCCGTGGTGCAGCGCAACGCTCAAGCGAGGCGTGAAGCGCCGTGCCTCAGCGTGCCAGTTACCGAGGACTGCCGGCGGGCAGATGACAAGGGACGGGCCGTGGCCTTTGTCGGCGATCATGTGCGCCAGCACGGTCGGCGTCTTGCCAAGACCCATGTCCATCGCCAGGCATCCACCGAGACCGGCACGATCCAAGAACCCGAGCCATCCACCCGCCTCCGCCTGGTAGCTGCGAAGCTGACCGGCGAAGCCGTCCGGTGTGTCGATCGGCGCCGGCGGGTGCGTCGTAGCGCCGCGGAGCAGGTCGGCCGCCCAGCCTGTCCCCTCTACACGGAGAGGTCCCCCTAGGGTCGCACCCTCGATACCCACCGCGTGGCGGATCATCTCGGCCCCGGACATCTGGGTGATAGAAGCCCGCTCTGCCAGGGCGGCGCTGGCTGCCGCCAGCTCGTCGCGGTCGAGATGGACCCATCGCCCGCGCACCTTGACCAGCGGGGAGGCTTCCTTCGCCAAGCGTGATATCTCGGCGGCGGTCAGCTCAAGGTCGCCGAACAGGACGCTCCAGCGCACGTTGGCGAGCTGGCTGATTCCGACCTGCGACGCTCCTGCCGCCGCTTCAGCGTAGAGGCGGAGCTGCGGGGAGGGCCGGCGTCGCGAGACAAGGGGCAGCATGACTTCGAATCCGGCACCGACAAGCGAAGGACCGGTCTCGAACATTATGCGGGCAGCTTCCTCAGAGTCGAGGAGCACCTGGCCACGCCTGGTGGTCGGCCGTTTGAGGGCGGGAACGAGCCTCTCAACCCGGCGCAGCTGCGCCTCGAGCTGGTGGGACTTGGCCCCGGAGGTGATCACCATCGCAGGCTCGACCGCCATCGGGCGCTTGTCGACGCCAGTCGCTTCGACGTTGAGGAGCCATCCGCCGTCGTCGCCCGGAGGGTCCATCCGGATGAGCAAGCCGACCCTGACGCTCGTGGTTACTGCTGACGCCCAGCGCTTCAGGTCGTCCGCACTTCGCAGCGCCGGGTCGTTGTCTGCTGCGAACGGCTTGCCGTCGAGGCCGTAGATGAACGCTTCGCCTACCTCAGGTCGACTCGACGCGACGGGTGACGCCGCCGGGCTCTCCAGGCGTGACGCTCCGGCTCGGGCAACAGCGTCGACGACCGACCCGAGGATCGACCTCGTCAGGGCGTCTGGCGCTGTCGCGGGCTGGAGGGCGCTGATAGCGCCGGGCATCCTCGTGACCAGGTCGTGGAGCCGTTCGCGTGACACGAGCGCCGGGAACCACCGGACGCGGTAGCGGCCCGGCCCTGACTTCGCCGACGTCTGAGATGCCGAGGCCGCCCTGAGCAGAGGAACCATGTGGCCGTTGGCGACGAGCTCCGCACCCCAGATGGCGACCTCCCCGAGCCAGCGCAGGCTTGGAGCTGCGTCCTCGCCCCCCCTGCCGGCACCAATACCCACGAGCCAACCGAGAGTCTGCGACAGCGTGGCGGACCGCGTCGGGGTGGAACCGGTGAAGGCGTGTGTGAGCGGGGCGTGGGTTTCCCACGCGATGGTGGAGGCCTCAGTCTTGGCAAGGAACCGGTCCAGGTCTTCGGACCCGCACTCACATCCCGGACCCCCGGCCCAAACGACGACGCGAGCCTCCCCCCACGAAACCTGCAGGTGAGGTACGCCGACGAGCAGGGTAGGCGGCTCCGGAGGTTCGGGATGGGCGGGTTCCGGCGCCTCGGAAACTCCGGACGTCCCCCTGTCGGGTTGCTCGCTCCTTTCCTGCGCAGCTGGTACCGCAGAGCTCGGCGGCGGGAGCGGATCACCCCCGGCGCGCTCTAGCGCATCGGCGAGGCGGTCACGCTCGGCGGAGAGGTCTGCGAGAACGATCGAACGCAGGTCGCCGTCCAAAGCGTAGGCGCTCGTCACGGCTCCGTCGGTTTCGTGTATCAGCCTTCTCACGGTAGCGATCCACGCAAGTTTGTCCTTGGCGAGCAGCTCGACGTCTTCTTGTGACGCCCAGCCACCTGCTTCGGCCAGCACCGCGGTCTCTATGGTGATCTGGTCCAGCGTCTCTTCTCCACTCTTAGCAAGGTCGACGGTCGCAGCAGGGTCCGCCGCGTCCGGATCCGCCTCTGCGGCCGCACGTCCCGGCGGACTCCGCAGAGCAACACATCTTTGCGATCACTCCAGCAGCGTACGGGCGCCAACTCTGCCTGCACCCGCCCCGACCCTGACCAGCATAGCGACTCGGCGACGCTGTTGGGGTCTATCCTTGCATGATGAGTTTGATCTTGAAGCCCGGCACCTCGTGGTGGGAGACCTACGCCCGGTGCGTGTCCGTGGCCCCCGAAGCTTTCGACTCCGACAGGTTGCGCAATCTGTCCCGAGGTGAATGGAGGCGCGTCGGAACGCCGGGCGATCACGTGAACCCGGTGGACGGCACCCCGATACCGGGACCTCCGCGGGTCCACTACGACGAGGCTGTGGCGGCGGTTGCACATGCGGGTGCGGAGCACGTCGAGTGGTCCACGACGGATCTGGACGAGCGACGTTCTCGGGTGACCGCTGCGGTAGACGCAATGACCGAGCACCGTGACCTGCTGGCACTGCTTTTGGTATGGGAGATCGGCAAGCCGTGGCGCCTAGCGTGCGCTGACGTAGACCGCTGCCTGGACGGGGTCAGGTGGTACGTCGGCGAGATCGAACGACAGATGGCGATCGGCTCCACAGTGGAACGGCGACCTTTGCCGGGCGCAGTCTCTAACATCGCCAGCTGGAACTACCCGATGAGCGTTCAGGTCCACGCCGAGCTGGTCCAGCTTCTCGCCGGAAACGCCGTGGTCGCAAAAACACCGAGCCAGGGCGGTTTTCACACCCTGACGCTCGCCCACGCCCTCATGAAACGCGCCGGTCTCCCTGTCACCCTGCTGTCGGGGGTCGGTAGCCACTTGGGTGAGGTGCTCATCCGCGGCGAGGGCATAGCAGCGCTCGCCTTCGTCGGGGGGCGGGCCAACGGACGTCAGGCGGCGGTCAGCCTCGCTGACACGGGTCGCCGCCACATGCTCGAACAGGAGGGCCTCAACACCTGGGGTATCTGGGACTTCGGCCAGTGGGAACTGCTCGCACAGCATCTGCGCAAAGGCTTCGAATACGCGAAGCAGCGCTGCACCGCCTACCCGAGATACGTGGTACAGCGAAGGCTTTTTCCTGCCTTCCTCGAAACCTACCTGCCGATACTCCGATCTCTCCGCTTCGGCCATCCTCTCGCCGTGCACGATCCCGCTGAGCCTCTGCCCAATCTCGACTTCGGGCCGGTGATCCACGCCAACAAGGCTTCCGACCTGGTGGAGCAGTTCAACGAAGCTCTCCGGGGTGGCGGAATCCCCCTCTACCGGGGCAGTCTCGGCGACGGCTCCTTCCTCGACGGCCAGGACACAGCCGCCTACGTGGCCCCGGCGAGTGTGCTCGCCCCGGCCGCCTCGTGGTCTCTGCATCACGCGGAGCCGTTCGGGCCGCTCGACTCGGTGGTCGTCGTGGACACCGAGTCCGAGCTGCTCGCCGCGATGAACGCCAGCAACGGGTCGCTCGTCGGATCGCTCGCAACCGACGACCTGGAGTTCGCCGCACGTGTAGGCGAGCAGCTGCAGTCCTTCAAGGTCGGTGTCAACAAACCGCGCAGCCGCGGCGACCGCGAGGAGGTGTTCGGAGGTCTCGGGCACTCCTGGAAAGGCGCATTCGTCGGCGGTGACCTGCTGGTCCAGGCTGTCACTTACGGCCCCGAAGGACCAGACGAGCGCTTGTACGGGAACTTCCCCGGCTACTCGCTGCTGCCGAGCCGCTGAGCCTCTAGGGCGTCGAGAAGGATTCCTGCCACCTCACGCCGGCACACGAGCAGGTCCGGGAGGTACGGGTGGGCCTGGTTGTAGACAAGCTCGGTCCCGTCGACTCTCGACGTGTGCAGCCCGGCGCCACGAGCTACCCCTACCGGGGCGGCTGAGTCCCACTCCCACTGACCCCCACAGTGGATGTAGGCGTCCACCTGCCCGTTGAGCACGGCCATCACTTTCGCCCCCGCAGAGCCGATCCGCACCAGGCGGAATCCGGTCGCTTCGGCGACCGCTTCGGCCTCCGGCTGTGGGCGGCTTGCGCTGACCGCTATCAGCAGCGGGTCCCCGGCCTCCCGGGGTCGTTCGTGACTTCGAAGCTGCGCAGTCGCGGAGGTGAAAACCTCCCCCGACGTGGGAAGCGCCACCGCCGACGCCGACAGGCCGATCCCGCGAACCCAAAGCGCGATGTGCACCGCCCAGTCGCTACGTCCCGGAGTTCGATATTCGCGGGTCCCGTCCAGAGGGTCGACTATCCAAACCCGGTCCGCGTCGAGGCGTCGTCGGTCGTCTGGTGACTCCTCGCTTAGGATCGTGTCACCAGGACGTTTCGCGCTGAGCCGGCCGATGATCAAGCTGTTCGACTCGGCGTCTCCCCTGTCGCCGAGTTCCCGTCCGCTCAGACCAGATTGGCGGAGGGAGACGAGCAGCTCACCAGCCTGTCGTGCGATACCCGCCGCGAGGCGCTCGTCCTCGCTGCGGCTGGTCACACGTTGCGCCGGTAGCTGCCACCAACCTCGAACAGGGCGTCGGTGATCTGACCGAGGCTCGCATATCGCACGGCGTCCATAAGCACCTCGAACACGTTAGCGCCCGACAGCGCCGCCTCGGCCACGCGTCCGAGCGCCGCCGGGCGGCCCTCCGCGTGACGGGCATGGAAAGCCTCGAGCCGTTGCAGCTGGCTCGTCTTCTCGTCCTCGGTCGAGCGAGCAAGTTCGAGTTTCGCCGGGACAGCGTCTCCGCCGGGGTTGCGGAAAGTGTTGACGCCGACGATCGGTAGCGTCCCGTCATGCTTGGCTGTCTCGTAGAGCATCGACTCGTCCTGTATCCGGCCGCGCTGGTAGCCGGTTTCCATCGCGCCGAGGACCCCGCCTCGCTCCGCCAGGCGATCCAGCTCCGCCAGAACTGCTTCTTCGACCAGGTCTGTCAGCTCTTCGACTATGAAACTCCCCTGGAGGGGATTCTCGTTTCCGGCGAGCCCCCACTCCCGGTTGATGATCAGCTGGATCGCTAGAGCCCTACGTACCGACTCGGCGCTCGGCGTCGTTACCGCTTCGTCGTAGGCGTTTGTGTGGAGGCTGTTGGCGTTGTCGTAGATGGCGCAAAGGGCCTGCAGCGTGGTCCGGATGTCGTTGAACGCCATCTCCTGCGCGTGAAGTGACCGCCCCGAAGTCTGGATGTGGTATTTCAGCTTCTGCGAGCGCTCGGACGCCCCGTAGCGGTCGCGCATGGCAATCGCCCAGATCCGCCTCGCGACCCGCCCTATCACCGTGTACTCCGGGTCCATTCCGTTGGAAAAAAAGAACGAGAAGTTCGGTGCGAAGTCGTCCACGCGCATGCCCCTCGCAAGGTAGGCCTCCACATAGGTGAAGCCGTTCGCAAGGGTGAACGCGAGCTGGCTTATCGGGTTGGCTCCCGCCTCGGCAATGTGATAGCCGGAGATGGAGACGGAATAGAAGTTCTTCACCGAGTTCGCTACGAACCACTCCTGGATGTCGCCCATCACGCGAAGCGAGAACTCGGTTGAGAAGATGCACGTGTTCTGCCCCTGGTCCTCTTTCAAGATGTCGGCCTGCACCGTCCCCCGGATCCGCTCGAGGGTCGACGCCCGGATCCCCGCAGCTTCGTCGTGTGTCGGCTGGCGCGAATGAGCAGCGACGAAACGCTCCAGCTGGTCGTCGATGGCCGCGTTGAAGAACATTGCGAGGATCGTCGGCGCCGGCCCGTTGATGGTCATCGACACCGACGTCGAAGGGTCGCAGAGATCGAAACCCCGGTAAAGGTCGCGCATGTCGTCGAGGGTGGCTATCGACACACCCGAGTTGCCGACCTTGCCGTAGATGTCCGGGCGACGGTCGGGATCGAAGCCGTACAGCGTCACCGAGTCGAAAGCCGTCGACAGGCGTGTCGCCGGCTGTCCCTCGGAGAGGAGGTGGAAACGCCTGTTCGTTCGCGCGGCGTCACCCTCGCCGGCGAACATTCTCGCCGGATCCTCGCCCTGCCTCTTCAGCGCGAAAACCCCCGCCGTGTAGGGGAACTCCCCCGGAAGGTTCTCGGCGCGAAGCCACCTGATCAGGTCGCCGTCACCGGAGAATCGGGGAACGGCCACCCTCGACACGCCCGTACCCGAAAGCGACATTCTCGAAAGCGACGGATCCGAGGCGGCCGCAGCGCGCTGCGGCCACTCCTCCAGGAGACGCCTCGCGAACGGATCGAACTCTTCCTCCACCTCGCCGGCCAAACGCCCGACTTCACGTTGGCCGGGGCCGTTTGCGTCGAGCATCGCAAGGACCTCCCGGAGCGCCTGGCGTTTGCCCGCGGCAAGGGCGAGGCGGCGCGTCTCGCCGTGATACGCGCGTACCGCCTCGGACACTTCGGCGAGGTAACGCGTCCGGGCGGCCGGCACGATCGAGTGACCCCGCGTCGACACTTTCCCGGCCTGCGGAGCGAGGACGCCCGGCGACACGTTCAGGCCTTTCGTCGCCAGCCGGTCGCGGAGGTGCTGGTAGAGGGCGGTGACGCCGTCGTCGGCGAAGCGGGAAGCGACGGTGGCGAACACCGGCAGGTCCTCGAGGGCGATCCCTCGATGCTCGCCGCTTCGCGCCAAGTGACGTCGCACGTCGCGCAGCGCATCGGCTCCCCCTCTACGCTCGAACTTGTTGATCACGACTGCCTCGGCGAAGTCGAGCATGTCGATCTTCTCCAACTGCGACGGGGACCCGAACTCCGGTGTCATGACATAGAGGGGAAAGTCGACGTGGGAGACGACCTCCGCGTCGCCCTGTCCGATACCCGGGGTCTCCACGATCACAAGGTCGAACCCGCCGGCTCGGCAGATGGCGATCGCATCGTCGACGCAGCCCGGCAGCTCAGAGACTGAGCCTCGGGTCGCGAAGGACCGGAAGTACACGCCGCCATGGCCATGGCGGGCGACGTCTATCGAGTTCATGCGGATACGGTCTCCGAGCAGGGCGCCGCCGCCCTTGCGCCTGGTCGGGTCGACCGCGAGCACCGCGACGCGGACCTTGCCCTCCTGGTCTATCCGGAAGCGCCCGACTAGCTCGTCTGTGAGCGACGACTTTCCGGACCCGCCGGTCCCGGTGATCCCGAGCACAGGCGCCGGGTTCGACGCCGCAAGACGGCCGATGAAGTCACGGCTGTCCTCGTCCAACGTCGAGCTCTCAGCCGCGGAGATCGCCCTCGCCACGCTTCGATGGTCACCCTCGCGGATCCCGTCCAGCAGTGCGGTGTCGAAGCGCGACGGCGGCCGGTCGCAGTCGGATACCA
>JAKAZH010000168.1 GCA_021815935.1 Actinomycetes bacterium | reverse complement strand
GAGCCAGGGAAGACTCGAAGCGCGCCTGCGAACGTAGGTGAGCCACGAACTCGACCCTGGCCTCTTCGCCGTAGAGGTCCCCGTCGAAATCGAGCAGGTGCGCCTCCAAAAGTCGCTGCCCGTGATCCTCGTAATAGGTGGGTCGCCGCCCGACGGAGATGGCGCTCGGAAGCCGCACCCCGTCATTCCTTTGGTACCAACCGGCGTACACGCCGTCGCCGGGGACTGCGATGAAGTCGCCGACCGCGACGTTGGCCGTCGGAAAGCCGAGCTCGCGTCCCCTTTTGTCGCCCCCCGACACGACCCCGCGAACCTGGTGGGGCCGCCCGAGGAGGGAGGCAGCCTCACTTACCGATCCTTCAGCGAGCAGGCCCCTGATCCGGGTCGACGATATAGGCGCCCGCCCGAGCCCTCCGCTGAACAGTCGGAGCCCCGTAACGTCGAAGCCGAGCCGGGAGCCCATCTCGCCGAGCAGGGTCACGCTCCCGGTCCGGTCGTGGCCGAAGTGGAAGTCGTGGCCGACGACCACAGCCTTCGCGTCGAGCACCCCCACTAGAACCTCGTCGACGAAGCGCTCGGCGGGTTCGCCGGCCCGCTCCTCGTCGAAGCGCACCAAAAGCACGTAGTCGACCCCCGTCCGGCCCAGCAGCTCCAGCTTCTGCTCCATGTCGGTGAGAAGCTTCGGCGCCGACTCGGGACGGACCACCGAGGCCGGGTGACGGTCGAAGGTGACGACAGCCGAGGCGAGCCCCTGTTCGGCCGCCACCCTCTTGACGCGATCGATGACGAGCCGGTGGCCGGTGTGGACACCGTCGTAGGCACCGATCGTCACTGCACACGACACTGGTGCGCGGCTCGCGCCAGGGTAGTGAAGGACCTCCACGTCAGGCGAGGCTACTGCGCCAGCTCTTGAAACACCGACGCGGACACGATCCGCGTGCCTCACCCTGGCGCCTCCAGGACCACTCCCGCAACGGCATCCTCCTCGTCGCCAGGCAGGTACACGGCCAGCAGTGAACCTCCCGCCCCGAGCAGGCGCCACGGTCCGACGCCTGAAACCCCGAGCTCTGCCAAGCTCACACGGCGACCGCTTCGCACTTTGCGCTCCACTTCGGCGTCGACGTGGACCGCCTCCAGCCACGGAAGCACCTCGGGCATCCCTCTCACCGTGTCGGAGTCGAGTTCTTCGAGTGGCACCGCCACGTCAAGTCCCCACGGACCGACAGAGGTACGGCGCAAGTTACGCACGTGCGCTCCCCCGCCGAGAAGCCGCCCCAGATCGTCGGCCAGAACCCGGATGTAGGTGCCCGTCGAACAGCAGATGTGAGCCTGCAGGACCGGCCCGTGAGGGCCTCGGCCGGAAAGCGTAACGTCGAAGCGATCGATCGTCACGGGCCGGGCTGCCCGCTCGATCTCGACCCCTTCACGGGCCAGCTCGTAGAGCCGCCGTCCGCCTACTTTCAGCGCTGAAACCATCGGGGGCACCTGAAGGATCTGACCCGTCAGTGCCCTTGCGGCGCCGGCGGCCTGATCGACGGACACACCGGACATGTCCCAGGTCGCCGTGGGATCCCCCGATGCGTCGAGGGTGGACGTCGCCTCCCCAAGAACGATCTCGGTGGTGTAGCACTTGCCCAGCCCTGCCATGAAGCGCATCAAGCGCGTAGCGCGTCCGAGAGCGACCACGAGAACCCCGGTCGCGTCGGGATCCAGCGTTCCGGCGTGGCCGACTCTGCGCTGCGCGAATATGCGTCGGCAGCGGCCCACCACGTCATGGCTTGTCATACCCGGCGGCTTGTCGACCACGACCAGACCGTCAAACACCCTCGGCTCCGCCCGGAGGCCCAAGGTCGGGTTCAGCAGACGGATCAGCCTGGTAACTCTCCTCCGCGCTCGGGGGGAGGTGACTGAGTATCTCCTCGATGCGCAAACCGGCGGCAACTGCAGGGTCTGCGACAAAACGAAGCCGCGGGGTTCGCCGCAGGTGCAGCTGGCCTGCGATTGCCGCCTGCAGCCCGGCCCTTTCGGATTCCAGCGCCGCCTTATCCAGTTCGCTCATAGACGACAGCAGGACGGTCGCGTTACGCATGTCGGGATCGCACTCGACCGCTGTCACTGTGAGCATGCCGAGGTGCTCGCTGTCGCGTTCTAAACGTTCAAGTGTGTCGGCGAGCACCTCTCGAAGTACCTCGTTTAGTCGCGCAGTCCGCGAGTACCCGCGCTCCGCTCGACGGTACCGGCTCTTCGTTGATCGCTTGTTTTTCATCAGAGCTCCTCTTCAGAGTCGCACACGCCCCGAATCGACGACAGGACTTCCACTTCGGGAAACGACCACACGAATCGCTCGACTGCGTCGATCACATGCACGGCGTGGGAGCGTGTAGCGGACACACACGCGAAGCCGACCGCGGCGAGTTGCCAGCTGTCTTGGTGCGCCACCTCCGCGGCAGCCACGTTGAAGCGCCGCCGCGCTCCCTCCACGACGGGCCGCACCCGTGACCGCTTCTCCTTGAGCGAACTTACGCCACGTAGGCGCAGTTCGAGTGTGAGCGTTGCCGTATGCACTTCGCTGAGGTTTCGCCGCCTTAGAGCCGGGACAGTTCCCTCGGAATCTCCCTGTCCTCGAAAGTCTCGATGATGTCACCCTCGCGTAGATCCTGGTTGTTGGATAGGCCTACGCCGCACTCGAATCCCTCGTTGACCTCGCGGGCGTCGTCCTTGAAGCGCTTGAGCGAGGTTATTGCACCCTTCCAGATGATGACACCGTCCCTGAGGAAGCGCACCTTGGACCCACGCGTGATCCGCCCGTGACGGATATAACAGCCGGCTATCGCCCCGACTCTCGGTACGCGGAAGATCTCGCGCACCTCGGCCTCACCCGTCACGACCTCCTCGTACTCCGGTGCGAGCATACCGACCATTGCACTTTCAATATCCTCAATGAGCTTGTAGATAATTTCATATGTTCTTACTTCGACATCATGGTGCTCGGCGAGGTCACGCGACCCCCGATCGGGACGAACGTTGAACCCGAGGATCGTGGCGTTCGACGCCTGCGCGAGGGTTACGTCGTTTTCTGTTATTCCTCCGACCGCCCGGTGTATGAACGAGAGCTTCACCTCGTCGCGTTCGAGCTTGCGGAGGCTCTCGGTAACCGCCTCGAGCGAACCTTGGGTATCTGCTTTGAGCACCAGGTTGAGGGTCGCGGTCTCTCCACGCTGGATCTGCTCGAAGATGTCCTCGAGTTTCGCTCCGGTGCCCGTCGCCGACGACGAACGACGGAGATCCGCTGCCCTGAAACGCTGCTCGCGCTGCTCGCCGATGTCGCGGGCTGTCTTCGCCTTGTCGGTTACCCGGAACTCGTCGCCTGCCGAGGGGACGCTTCCGAACCCGAGCACCTGCACCGGCGTCGACGGTCCGGCCTCCTTGGTGTTTGCGCCGTTCTCGTCTAAGAGCGCCTTCACCCGACCCCACGCCGCTCCCGCCACTATCGGATCGCTCAGGCGGAGAGTCCCGGACTGGACGATAACTGTCGCAACAGGTCCCTTGCCAGGATCGAGGTTCGCTTCGAGAACGATGCCTTTCGCCCGGCCGTCGGGGTTCGCTCCAAGCTCCTCCAGTTCGGCGACCACAAGCACCTGTTCGAGCAGATCATCGATACCGAAGCTCTGAAGGGCAGAGATCTCGACCATGATCGTGTCTCCACCCCAGGATTCAGGCACCAAACCCTGCTCGGAAAGCTGCTGCATCACGCGGTTCGGATCCGCGTTGGCACGGTCGATCTTGTTGATCGCAACGATGATCGGAACGTCTGCGGCCTTGGCGTGGTTGAGGGCCTCCACCGTTTGCGGCATCATCCCGTCGTCGGCGGCAACGACCAGAATGACGATGTCCGTCACCTCAGCGCCGCGCGCTCTCATAGCCGTGAAGGCCTCGTGTCCGGGCGTGTCGATGAACGTGAGTTTGTGACCCTCGTAGTCGACTTGGTAGGCACCTATGTGCTGCGTGATCCCCCCGGCTTCACCGGCAACCACGTTAGCGGCACGGATACGGTCGAGCAGGAGGGTCTTGCCGTGGTCGACGTGGCCCATGACGGTTACGACGGGAGGTCGCGTCTGAAGGTCTTCTTCGCTGTCCTCGTCGTCGTCGAAGTACTTCGCCTGGAGCTCGGCCTCTTTCTCCTCGCCCGGATCCACCAGCCGTACAGTCGCGCCGATCTCAGCCGCGAAAAGCTCGATCATCTCATCGGAGAGGGATTGCGTGGTCATGACCATCTCACCCTGCTCGAAGAGGAAACGGACCACGTCGGCCCCTGAACGATTCAGCTTGGGACCCAACTCCTGGGCGGTCGATCCGCGCTCGACTATGACCTCGCCGTCCGGGACCGCAGCGTTGGACGGCGTGTAATGGGTTATCTCCTGAGCTTCCAGCTCTTCGATGTTGCGCCGCGAGCGACGCTTCGGTCGACGGCCTTGGGGGCGGCCCCTATTGCCGAACGCCCCGCTGCGGGAAGGCCCTCCAGGCCCGCCCCCGGGGCCCCCGCCGGGACCTCCTCCCTGGCCAGGTCGCGCGCCTGGGACACCTCCGCCCGGACGGTTCCAAGCTCCTGCGGGCGCGCTGCCAGGCACGCCCGGGCGCATTCCGCCTGTG
>JAKAZH010000167.1:3112-4654 GCA_021815935.1 Actinomycetes bacterium | reverse complement strand
CCTTCAGGCGACCCAAGGCACACCCGCGCCATCCAGGGTGCGGTTGCGGGTGGAGAGGGCCTTCATCGCAGCGAACCCGGCGATCCCGACCCGGGTGACCCCGGACTCGGCTCCGCCGCACACGACGGCATCGACTCGTCCGGCCCGGATGAGGTCCAGGCTTTCTCCGAGCGCGTGCGCCGATGCAGCACAAGCAGTGACAGTGCATCCGCTGTAGCCTCGGATGCCCCACTCCATCGCGATATTTCCGACCACCATGTTGGGGATCATCATGGCGAGCGTGTAAGGGTTGACCCACTCAGCTCCCCGCTCGTTGAGGACGTCGAGCCCGTCCTCCAGCGATCGGATCCCGCCGATGCCGGTACCCCACACGGCGCCGACCCGATCCGACGCCGACGATATGTCGATCTTGGATCCTTCGATCGCTTCGGCCGCGGCTACCAACGCTATCTGCGACACCCTGTCGAGGTGGCGCGCACGGCGGCGTCCGAACACCGCTGCCCCGTCGAAGCCGTGCACTTCGCCTGCTATCTGCACCGAGTACCCCGACGCGTCGAACTGGGTGATCCGCCCCACGCCGGACCGGCCGGCAACGAGCCCGCTCCAGGTGGAGTCCACGTCGAGCCCGAGAGGGCTCACGAGTCCTAACCCGGTGACTACGACACGGCGAACTGACACGATCAGTCATCCTAGGGTCGCCGTGCTAAGTCGGTAGGGGAATGCCCTCCCATAGCTGGTAGAACTATGGCCGATGGCTGCTCCTGCCGCGCCCTACGACGCGATACCCGAAAGTCTTTCCTACCGGCTCAAACGCAAGCTCCTCGGTCCGCCGCTGGTAACAGAGGCGCTGGAGACGGAACGCCTCAGCAAGCCGGTCGCTATGGGTGTCCTCACCTGCGACATGATCTCCTCGTCCGCATACGGCACCGAGGAGATGCTTACCGTGCTCGTTCCCGCGGCCGGGGCGGCCGCCTTCTCGTTGCTTCTACCGGTGACCGCAGCGATCCTGGTCATCCTCACTGTCGTGACGTTGTCCTACCGCGAAGTGGTGATGGTCTACACAAAAGCCGGCGGCTCCTACGTGGTTGCGAGGGAGAACTTCGGTATCTACGTCGCCCAGTTCGCCGCGGTCGCTCTGCTGATCGACTACACGCTCACCGTCGCAGTCCAGTCAGCCGCCGGCACTACCGCCCTGACGTCGGCCATACCGTCTTTGGCCACCAAGCCGATCGAAACCGCCATATCGGTGGGGATAGTCCTGCTCCTCCTCTTCGGGAACCTGCGTGGGATCCGCGAGGCCGGTAAGAGTTTCGCCTTCCCGACCTACTTCTTCATTTTCGCGATGATCCTCGTCATAGCGTTCGGTCTCGCTAAAGAGGCCACGGGGCATCTCGGCATCGTCACCTACCACGCCGGCCATTACGCGATCGGCCACAAAGGCGGCGGGATACTCGAAGGGGTTTCGGTCTTCATCCTGCTCAGGGCGTTCGCGAACGGCGGCTCCTCTTTGACCGGGCTCGAAGCGATCTCCAACAGCGTCTC
>JAKAZH010000167.1:0-3102 GCA_021815935.1 Actinomycetes bacterium | reverse complement strand
GCCGGAAGGCCGCAACGCCCGGCAGGTGCTCGTCATCATGAGCCTCACCCTCGGCACCCTTGTGCTCGGGGTTTCCGTCCTGGCCCATTACACCAAGGCGATCCCCTACCAGGTTGGGAGCCCGACGGTGCTTTCGCAGATAGCGAAGGAGGCCTTCGGGAGCAGCTTCCTCGGCCACGTCGGCTTCTACATGGTGCAGCTCGCCACACTTCTCATACTTTGGACCGGAGCCAATACGAGCTTCAACGGCTTCCCGTTCCTCGCCAACTTCGTTGCCGAGGACCGCTTCATGCCCCGGCCTTTCACGAAGCGCGGCCACCGGCTGGTCTTCTCCAACGGGATCGTGTTCCTGGCGGTTGTAGCGGTGATCCTGCTGCTCATCACCCGGGCGCAGGTCGACGCCCTGGTGAGCCTCTACGCAATAGGCGTGTTCACCGGGTTCACCATGGCCGGCTTTGGAATGTCGAAGCACCACATAACCCACAAGGAGCAGGGTTGGCGCCGGAAGCTGGTGATCAACGGTTCGGCGGGTGTGCTGTCGTTTGCCGTCGTGATCATCTTCGCGGTCACGAAGTTCACACAGGGCGCGTGGGCTGTGGTGGTCCTCTTCCCGGTGCTGATGTATGCGCTCATCCGTACGCACCGCCTCTACGTTGCAGAGGCCCAGGTCCTCGGCGACGGCGCAGCCGAGCAGGCGGTTACAGCGAAACCGCTTCCGCGCCACATCGCCTTCGTGTTCGTCGACAGCCTCGACCTCGCCACCGCCAGAGCCATCCAATACGCCCGCAGCATGTCGGTGGACGAGTTGACCGCGGTCCATTTCGTCCTCGACTCGAAGCGTGCCAAGAGCATCGAGGACCGCTGGGTCCGCCTCGGGCTCGGACGGCTGCCGCTCCAGTTCATCGACTGCCCGGACCGCCGAGTCGACCGCGCTGCGGTCGAACTGGTCTCGGCTGCGACGGACGGCCGGACCGAGGTCAGCGTGCTGATGCCGCGCCGGTCCTACGGTTACGGCCTGCGAAGGGTGCTGCACGACTCGGTCGGCGAGCGTATCGCTACCGCCATAAGCAGGGTCGAGCACGTCAACGCCACCATCGTGCCTTTCGACGTCCGCGGCGAACTGCGCGAGCGCGCCCGCATTGCGAAACCGAAACGGCCGTCGGCTTCGCATGGACCACTAGCCGACTCCCAGCGCTTCGAGGCTGCCCTCGCCGAGCAGGGCGCGCCGGGCGCCGACGGGATCGTCCCTATCTCGCAGCTGAAAATCCGCCAGAAGGCCAGGGTCGCGGGGAGGGTCCGGAAAGTGACTGTTCAGCCCTGGGGCGAGACGGCGTCTTTGGAGGTGCAGCTCAGCGACGACCACGCAAACCTGACCATCGCGTTCCTCGGGCGCCGCCAGATAGCCGGTTTGACGACAGGCTCGCGCATAGTCGTCGACGGCACTGTCGCGAATGTTCGCGGGTCGCTCGGGATGATCAATCCTCAATACGAGTTCCTGGCGGACGCCACCGAGCACGGCCGTTGAGCAAAACCCGCCTTTAAGGCGTTACCACGGGGAAGAACGTCCGGAAGGAGTCGAGGTGACCGAACACCGCCTCGGCGGCCGCCGGCTTCCCGGACAAGATGAGAGTTCCCTCAAGCAGAAGATCATCGACACTCGCACTGCCATCCACCAGTGCGTACAGCGCCCTGCGTGACAAGGTCAAGGTCGCGTCGCGCTCCGCGTCGCCCTCACCCGCAGTGGCGCTCAAAGTCCTGTTCGACAGCCGAACGGTCCACCCTTCGTCTCGGTCCGTGAGGACGAGACGTACGGTCGCCGCCAGTCCAGCCACTTCCTCCTCCTTTAGCCGGACCGCCATCGAATCGACGATCTGTTCGATCGTCATCGCCTCCAAGAATCGTCCGACGGGCGCCGGCTGCGGGGGAGGCGTCCCGAGCCGCAACTCTTGGGCGCCGTACAGAAAGGCGTTACGGAAAGTCGCTGATTGGGCCTGGTAGCCGAGCTGCTCGAATGCGTCGGCCTGCAACTCGCGGGCACGCTCGTCCGACGGCTCGGCGAAAACGAGGTGGGCGACAAGCTCCGCTACCCAGCGGTAGTCGCCTGCGTCGAACGCTTCCTGTGCTTGTTCGAGAAGCTGGTCCGCGCCGCCAGCCAAACGGACATAACGTTTCGCTGCCTCTACGGGCGGGAGCGTCCAGAGTCGCGCGGGGTTCCCGTCGTACCAGCTCAGGTAGCGCTGGTATACAGCCTTGACGTTGTGGACGAGATCGCCGTAGTAGCCAATCGTGTGCGCCACGTGTGAGAACTCGTCGGGAAGCCGGAGCCGCTCCGCGATCTCGGTGGCGGTAAGGCCGTGGTTCGCGTAGCGCATTGTCTGATCGTGTATCCACCGGTAGAGGTCGCGCTGCAGCGTCAGGTAAGCGTTGATCTCCTTATTGCCCCAGGTGGGCCAGTTGTGGGAGGCGAACTGCACCTCGACGTGTGCGCCGAACATCTCGACGGTCTCTGCGATGTACTTCGACCACGCTAGGGCGTCGCGGACGAGGGCGCCGCGTATCGGGACGAGGTTGTGCATCGTCGCCGTGCAATTCTCGGCCGTGCACAACCACTTCCGGTCGGGAAAATAGAAGTTCATCTCAGCGGGAGCTTCCGTGCCCGGCGTTAGCTGGAAGACGATCCTGACCCCGTCCACGACGAGTTCCTGACCGGTCTCGTGCACCGACTCGGTCGGAGCTATCAACCCGGACTGGAAGAAAGGGATCGCCTTGCCGAGGCCACAGTCGACGTGACCGCGCTCGCCAGCCGGGAGGAGTGGACCGAACTGGAACGCCGCGCGACGCAGCATCGCCGGTCCGGCCACCACGTTCTCGCCAACGGTCTCAGCGAGAAAACCTTCCGGGGCAATCACCCTGCACTCCCCTGCTGCGACCTGCTCGGCGGTGACGACTCCGAGGACGCCGCCGAAATGGTCTGTGTGAGAGTGCGTGTAGATTACCGCGCTCACCCGACGGTGGCCCAGGCTGCTGTTTGCAAGATCGATGCAGGCTCTCGCTGTCGGTGCGACCGTCAGCGGATCGATGATTATCCAGCCGGTTTCGCCC
>JAKAZH010000166.1:2314-4683 GCA_021815935.1 Actinomycetes bacterium | reverse complement strand
TACTATATATTATTATATTTCATACTGAATAATCCACTAAGGTGTGGGTAAATTCAAAAGGGGGGGTGGTGGACGTCCACCATGTCCACCACGGCCACGAATGTCCACCACGGCGGCTATGGGCCGGCAGGGGTCATCGTGACTGTGCTGAGACTTCCGATCTCGATGACGTCGCCCTTGTGAAGGTTGACGGTGATGCTCGGTACTCCAAGGCCGTCGGCTTGTCCGAGAATTCCAGCGACGAAACCCGGCTCGACGATTTATCCCTCGGGGGCTGAATCCTCAGGGAACCAGCCATTGGCCGGCCGTGACGCCTGGCAGCATCCCTCCGCCGGGAATGAATTGGACTTTGCTCACAGTCACCCCAGTCGGGATCTGGTAAGTGACGCAACCAGTGTTTGTGTCCCCGGGGGTGACGGTGAACTCCCCGTTGTTGAAGTTTGTGCAGCCCGCGATGCTGTCAAAGTCGGCCGTGTAGGTCTGGTTGTCTGAGCCGATAACCAAGAGGTCACTGTTGGCGTCACCGGTGACGGTTCCGTTAGTGGAGTTGATGGATATTTCAACCCCGACGAAGCGGTCACCAGTGTTTGGGGTGGTGTACTGGTCGGCGCCCGTTGCGGGATCGATGACTTTGACGAGTGTGACCGAAGCGGCCTGGGTGCCGTCGCTGACCTTGACGACAGAACCGACGTGTGCCACTGGCGCCGTGGTTGTAGGCGCCGAGGTGCTTGCTGTGGAGGTGGTAGGCGCGGGGTTGGTTGCGTTCGTAGACGAAGCTCCGGGTGCGGTATCTGTGGAGATGGCCGTAGAATTGACAGAGGTCGTTTTACACCCGGCGGTTGCGAGCGCGGTAAGGATCACGCAGGACACGATCAACGGTCGTCGTTTAGTGGCCACAACCGTACTTGCTCGCCCTTCCGATTGGTCCCGGTCTTGCGTCATCGCCTCCCCTTTCGACTGCCTGACGGGCAACGTTACATGCTGTCCTTGGGCGTCTGCCCGATCGGGTGGTGCGGACGGGGGGGATACGCGGGGGGCGAGGAATCCCGCTACCCGAGGAGCGCCCGGCTCAGCTGTTCGCCCGCTTCCTCTCCCTGCCCCGGCAGGACATGAGCGTAAACACGTAAGGTCATCGCCGGGTCGTGGCCGAGGATCCCCGCGACCACATGTACCGGCGTCCCTGATTTAAGTAGCAACGACGCGGCAGTGTGGCGGGTGTCGTGGAAGCGGATTCGGGGGAGTCCAGCCTCGGCTGCGAGCTTCTCGAAGCGTTCGGCTAGCGTGTCAGGGTAGATGGGCGCCCCGAGCTCGTCGGCGAATACCCATCCGTCGTCTTGGTAGGCGCCCCCGGAGGCGAGGCGCTCCTCGAGCTGATGCTTGCGGTGCGCTTTCAGCATTTCGACAAGCGTCCCGTCTAGGGGCACTGTGCGCCTTCCTCTGGCGGTTTTCGGTGCGGACTGGACCGCTTTACCGTCGACGCAGATTCTTGTCGTGGCGACCCGCAGGGATCCTGCGTCGAGATCGACCTCTTGCCAGCGCAGGCCGACTATCTCGCCTCGGCGCATTCCACGTCCCAACGCCAGGGCGAACCCGACAGCTAGGCGGTCGCCGGCAACGAAGGCGAGGAACTGTCTCGCCTGATCGGTGCTCCATGCCTGCATCGTCGGCGACTCGGCACGCGGACGCTTGTAGCCGATAAGCGGATCGCGGGCGACGAGGCCGGTGGCGGCCGCCCATGCTGTGGCGGCCTTGAGGACGGTAACCGCGATCTGAACGGAGCGGCCCGATAGTGGGCCGCGGCCGAGAGCGGAACCATTCGGGCCGCGCAGCTGCTCGACAGCATGCCCAAGTTGTGCGGGAGTCAGCGCCCTCACCTCGATGCCACCGAGCCGGGGGGTCAGCCACTTCTCGGCTGCCATCCGGTACAGGCTCAACGTTGCCGGGCGGATTCCCTCCGAAGTCTTGGCCGCTAGCCACTGCTCGAGTAACTCGGCGACGGTCAGCTTGGCGTCGGGTTTCCATGCGCCGACCTGAACGGATTCGAGGATGGTCCCGAGGTGCTTCTGCGCGTCCTGCTTCTTGTTGAATCCTCCCTTCGAGTGGGAGAGGCGCTTACCCGTCCCCGGATCGGTCGTGCTCCAATATGCGGTCCACGTCTTATCCTGATAGCGAGTGGATGTGCACTTGGTGCAGCGCGTGTCGATCCACTCGTGTTTGCAGCGGGTGGCATCGCACTTCTTGCAGAATTCTCCGTCCCACTCGTGCCGAGGTTTGCAGCGGGGGCGATCGACGGCATCCCCGTTGTCCGTGTTGTCAGCTTGGACGACGATCCAACGCTTGATAACGCTTCCTCTCATTTGGCTGACCTC
>JAKAZH010000166.1:0-2304 GCA_021815935.1 Actinomycetes bacterium | reverse complement strand
GGTGGTAGTAGTGCATGCGGATGGCCCGGATCGACCGGATTCCCCGAGGCGTCCGTTCGTCGGCAGATTGCGACCCACTTGGCGGCGGCGGTCTTGGATACCGCCCGACCCTCGTCTGCGCTGATGTGGTTGGCAACGGTCAGGGTGGGGTTGGGTAACCCTGCGCGTACGGCTGCGGTGTAGATCAGCGCAACCCTCGCGTAGAAGTCGGGGCCGTGGAGTGTTGGTCGGCCACGCCCCCGAGCGACTGTCCCTTGCAGTGAAGCGGCTAATGACTGGAGTCGCTGCCGCTCTGACTCGGCCATCTGAAGTACCGACTGGATATGCTCCTGTATCCCAATGGACTCGTCGTCGCCGAACTCAAGATTGAGCCGGGCGGCTAGTGCGTCCAATGGTCCTTCGCTCGTGGACCTTTCGAAGAAGTCAGCCGCCATTCGGGCTCTAGCCTCCCCCGCCAAGGACATGAAGGGGACATCTCGGATTGCCACAGCACTTATCGGGGTAGAGATTTCATCCAACGGACCGGGACCGCATACTGCTTCTGTCTGCTCGGCCGCCCATTGTTCTGCCAACTCGGGAAGCGGGACCCACGGCAGCCGACCCCATAGCTCAACGCCAACCAACTCGGTACGCCCGACGATCTCCTCGAACCACATTCGTACGACGTAAGGCCCGACGCTCGGATCCGGGAATCGGACGACCTGCACGGCCAGAGGGGGAAGGTTGGCCCTGGTGCGCGCCGCCACAAGAGCAAGAATACTAGATACGGGAACACATTGGCAACTCATGGCGGAAAATATTCCGACAGCAATTTAGCTTGTGGGAACACCTTGGCAATCTTTATGCTTTAAATCATGCCCAATGGAGCAAATCTCGACGACCTGAGCCGCTTGCGTCGCCTCTGTCGATCGGGCGCGGCTTTCGCTATCCGAACGGGATCCGAGCTATCGCTTAGGGACGTAGCCGCCGAGGTGGGAACCTCCAGATCGACCATCTGGAGGTGGGAGCACGGCGTTCGGCGACCGACGGGCCAGCACTGCTCGATGCGTTACCTCGAGGTGCTGGACCGCCTGGGCGCCAGGTGAGCGCCGCCATGGCGGTCTCAGCAACTGAACGCAGAATCCCCATTGAAGGGAACGGACAGTGAGCGTTGATGTAGGTTCGATAGTCGCGAGGCTTCTGCTTGACCGCACAGAGTTTCAGCGTGGGCTGACTGAGGCTCGCGCTGAGGCTGCCGCGTTCTCGAAGGATGCTGTTGTCACTAAGTTCAGCGCGGACACCTCCGCTCTGACTAGGGCAGCGGCTGTTGTGGACGCGGCGAAGAAAGCGGCTGGTAGCCCGGTGGAGGCCCCTGTCTCGCTGAACACCGATCAGATGGCGGCAGGCGAGGCGGAGGTGGCTGCGGCGAAGCGGGTCCTGTCGAGGCCGGTGACGATCCCGGTGGAGATAGAGCCGTCCCTCGTGAACACTGTCCGCCAGTTGATCGGCCCTGGAGGCGAGACGGCCGGCATCACCGAGTTTCTGGGGATAAGCAAGGGCCAGTTGGCGGCGGCGTTGGGTCAGTTGGCGTCGGAGGCGGCGGGGCAGGCCGCGGCGGACTCGAAGGCTGCCTGGTCCAAGGCCGGTGAGGACATGGCTGCGGCGATGGTCGACGGGTGGATGGCCGGCGCACAGAAAATGTTGGGAAGCGGCGGGGCCGGGTCGGGTTTGGCCTCGGGGATCTATAGGGCGTTGGGTGCAGGTTCGGATTCGACGCGTGGGCCGATCCCGTTGGGCACCTCGCAGACCGACTGGAGCTGGTGGGCGCCTTTGGCGGCGCTCGGCTCCGGCTCCGGCGGGAACCTGCCTGTCCTTCACGGGACGGCGTTAGGCGACCCGTTCCTGAACGCTATCGACGCGGCTTCCACTGACATCGGCGGCTCGACTTCGACTTCCTCGTCGTCTGCTTACAGTTCGTGGTGGAAGAACACGCTGTCATCCCTGCTCGGCAGGCTCGGTTTCGGCGGCCAAAGCGGGAGCGCCCAAGGGGAGAGTTCGACGATGTCGACGGCCGCCTACCAGCTGTGGCATTTGCGTTCCGTCGCCGGGAATCTGCAAGCCGCCGACAAGATTTTTGCGGCCGGGTTCGGTAAAGACGTCTACAAGTCGGCCGCAGGCGAGCTGAAAAAGTTGGGCGAGGCGGCTACGGCGGAAGGCGGCGACGCCGGCCGCAACTACGGGAACGGCTTCCTCAACGCATTCTCTAGCGCGTGGAAGGACTCGAAAGGCAAACCGGGCGGCGGCGGCGGCAAGTTCAACTTGATG
>JAKAZH010000165.1 GCA_021815935.1 Actinomycetes bacterium | reverse complement strand
GTCTTGCATCCGGCCATACTCTCAGATATCCCGGTGCGGCGTACTTCTCGGGGCCCTTCCATCGGTTCCCTCTGGCTCACGAAACACCACCCCGGCCGCTGATGTCTGCCCCGATGTCGCGGCCTTCTGACCCGGCCGGGGCAGCCACCTCGGTCACCCTCTCGTCGACGTCGTCGTATTCGAGGCGCAGCGCCTTACTCATCACGGCGTGCATCGCGTACATCGCCGTTATGTAGGTGAGCTCGAGTATCTGGCTGTCGTCGAGATGCTTTTGTAGCACCTGGAAGATGCCGTCACCGACTCTTCCCTGCTGTCCGCTCAAGCAGTCGGCGTAGGCAAGAACTGCACGCTCCAGCTCGTCGAAGAGGTCGGAAACCTCCCAGTGGCTGATAGCGGCGATCTTCTCCTCGGCGATCCCCGCGGCCCTGCAGGACTTGCAGTGCTGCGAGTAGACGAACTGGCTTCCGACCGAGTACCCGACCCTGGTCTGAGCGAGCTCGCGCAGTGCCGGGGAAAGGTGGTCAGCGGTCTTTTGATACAACGAGAATCCGGCCACCGCGTGACGAAACACGACCGGCGACAGCGCGAATACGCCCCACCAGTTCCCCGGAGTGCCGGTCGCCGTCCCGGGATGCGACAGGGGATCCTTGCCAACCCCGAAGAGCCGGTCGTAAGCGGCGAGCACAACTTCGTCTCGGAGTTCAGATCTGGGTACCTGGTGAAGCCGGGGCATCGCGCGTCCTCTCTCGTTCGGATTGACTGCACGTTCGCACCATTCTTCAAGAGGCGCAAGGATTTCCCCGAAAGACCGAAAAGGCTCGTACGGTCCGCCGTCGGCAACCTTCATGTCAAGCCGGTCGGTTGTCGTCCCGAAACGTAAGCCAGTGTCGAAGTCCAGGGCCTCCCGAGTCGAATAGTGGACGCGACCCTGCCTGCATCGCCGGGCGAACGCCGGCGCACCTTCGTGTTGCTCGGTCGGATGCCGATATTCGACAGGCACCTCGAAGTGATCGGCTACGAATTCGCCTGCGCGACCACCGGAGACGGGGTCGACCCGTCGGATTCGACGAGGCACGCCGGAACAGTCGAAAGCCTCTCCGCGTCGCATATCGAAGACTTTCTGGCGAACGAGGGGGGCGTCGACTCCCTGGTCGGCTCGAAGCGAGCGTGGCTCACCGTCCGACACAACGACATCGACGACGAAGACCTTCCGCTGTCGCTAGCCCCGAATCGCTGCGTCTTGAAAGTTCTCCGGGACGGCGAACGCTCGGGTGGAGACGAGGGATCCGGCGACGGCGAAGGCTCCGCCCGGACCGGCGTCGACCGAAAGATCCGGGGGTTTGGGGAGTCGCTTCGCAAACGCGGCTACCCGCTCGCCGTCAGTGCCTGGTCCGACGAGGCAAGATCCCTCGACGATCTGGCTTCGTTTACACTTGTCGACCCCGACCTGCAAAACGACAAGCTCGGGGAATGCCTCGATCTGATCAACGATCCCCGGCGGGGTGCCGTGATGGCCGGTGTCAGGTCGCTGCAGCAGGTCCTCGAATGGTCTCGCGCTGGGGCGACGTTGTTCCAGGGGCACGTGTTGTCCAAGCCGACAGGCGAAGCCGCCAATGCGCTCTCGCCCGGACGTCTCGCTTGCGTCGAGCTGATCAGCCAACTGCGTGACCCCGACACCACCCCGAAGGACCTGGCGCGGATACTTTCCGGCGACGTCTCCCTGTCGTATCGGGTCCTTCACGTCTCGAGCCTCGGAGCGTCGAGCGGGCTTCGCCGGCCGGTCAGGTCCATCGAGGAAGCCGTCGTACTGCTCGGAAGGGACCGTCTCTCGTCGTGGGTGACGTTCATGACGCTCGCCGACATGTCCCCCCACGCCACTGAGCAGGTCACGATCGCCCTCGTCAGGGCACGCATGTGCGAGCTGATCGCAACTTCAGTCGAACCTTCACTCGCCGACGCAGCCTTCACGGTGGGACTCATTTCGGGCATAGCACTAATCGTCGGGGGGCCACCCTCTCAGCTCGTCGCGAAAATGAGCGTCGCGGACGATATCGCGGAGGCCGTCATAGAAGCCCGCGGCGTGCTCGGCTCGATACTCGTCGACGTTTGCGAGTGGGAGGCCGCCACCTTCCTGCCGGTGCTCCGCTCCGGGATTGGACATGCGCAAGCTGGAGGCCACTACCTGGCAGCGCTCGGGTGGGCGTCACAGATAGCTCGCACCGTGGAATCTGCCGCGGCCTAGAGCGACCTGGACCGGGCGCCATCCGGGCTCAGCCGGCCTTCGACGACTGGCCGCCAAGCGCCACGAGTTGAGACTGCGTCGGTTCGCTGCAACAAAACCAGGGTTCGCTCAGGCGGGCTCGATGCCCCATCGGTCCCTGCGACACCGCTCCGAGACTTGGACGGCTTGAAGTGTCACCTGCGGTGGCACGGATCGCGGCGTCGATTCGTTCGAACGTCTCGCGCGGCGCATCGCCGATCCCGGACTCGACGATCCCGGCGACGGTCGACTGGAGCTCGTCGATTGCGGGGTCGGGGTGTGCCCAGCTCCAACCGATCACCGCTGGATGGTACCCCGTGACGTGCGACTGGATTGCCTCGTGGGCCAACAGGAGGGATCCTTCGGGGACAAGCAGCCTGATGCTGTACTGCACAGGGTCGACGTTGTCGACGAGGTCGTGGGCTATCACAAAGTCGAGTAGGTCGACCAGATCCCGCAGCGTCGTCCAAGGGGTAAACGGCAGCCAGGACGGCCGTATCTCAATCCCGTACTCACGTAACGCCTTAACTGCTCTCGAAGCGTCACTTGACGTGTGTCCCTTGTCGAGGATCCCGAGTATCCGGTCGCTCGTGGATTCGAACGCCGACACGACGAAGGCGCATCGCGCGTCGGCGAGCAAACGGAGCATATCTCTGTGGCGGAGAATGTGCTCGACTTTGATAGTGGCATCGAAACTGACGTCAGGATGACGGTCGGCGAAGGACGCAAGCACACGCGCCGAGTGTCGAGGCGAGTTGAAAAAATCCGGGTCTGCGAAGTTGATGTGCCGGGCACCGTTGACGACGAGCGCGTCGATATCCGCAAGAACTTTTACCGCTTCGACAGGGCGAACCCGGCCGTCGTAGACGACGGGGACCGGGCAATGACGGCAGCGGTGCGAGCATCCCCGGCTTGCGGCGACCGAGCCGACGAGGCGTTCCTCGCCGCCAGCGCTAAGCCGGGCGTAAGCATCGAGGGGGGCCAGGCCCGTCCGGTCTGGTGTCGGGTTGTCGAGACGCGCCAAGGCCACGCGGGGTCCCGCCGGACCTCCGCCTGCCCACGAGGCTAAGCCCGCCTCGTACTCGCCGGCTATGGCAGCGTCCGACGGCGATTCAGAGAGGAGGTCTCCCGCGGTCGCTGCGTAGAGACCGAAGTAACACAGCGGTATCGCCGGCTTGTGCCGGCGGATAACCCGCGCCACCTCGAGCGCGAGGCGCATGGCCGTGTACATCGGTACCGACAGGGCGGCTCGCTGCGCCCAGTCGATGTCGGTGGGATCGATCGGTCCGACTGCGACGTCAGCGCAGCGCACCTCGTGGCCTGCCGCCCGGAGGGCGGCTGCGGCACCGGCAGCGGACAGAGGTTGATGTCCAAGCTCGTAGGTGGATACGAGGAGAACTCTCACCCGGGGATTCTACCGGTGCCCGACCTTACCTAGAAGGCTCGACGAGTGTCACGGACCGATGACGACTTCGAGCGTCGCTTGCGCTGCTCGAAGCGATGCCTCTACCTGAGCCGGGTGGTCCCCGCGAGCGAAGACGAAACCGAGGTAGCGGTCACCTTCGGGCAACGGCACGACGCGACGCCCGATCGGGATGGTGATCTCAAGTCCCGTGACGCCCTCGACGCTGCGTGCCTCGGCCAACCCCGAGACGCTTCTCAGCACACCTTCGGATCGGATCGGAAGCATCATCACACCGGACGCACCTTTTTCCCTCGACAACCCGCCGATCCCCGCGCCGGTCGCGTGGCGCAGGATCAGCTCTTCAAGGCTGACGCCTGCCCCGAAGCGAAGCGCACGCGAGCACAGTCCCCCGATCGAGCGCGCGGCGACCTCCAGGATTCGAACGTCGCCTACGCCGATGCGGACCTCGGCGTGGAGCGGACCCTCACGCAGCCCGATCGCAGTCGCCGCGTCGGCGACTAGCCGCTCGATCGCGGCAAGTACGTGCGCCGGATGGCGAGACGGTGTGACGTAGATCGTCTCCTCGAAATAGGGACCGTCGAGTGGGTCGGGCTTGTCGAACACCGCCAGCATCTCGAGGGCGCCCGCCACGAGGATCCCTTCGACTGCGACCTCGTCGCCGGGCAGGAACTGCTCGACGAGCAGGGTTTCGTCGCCGCCGACGAGGGCCCTCACCTTTTTGACAGCTGCTGCGAGGTCGGTCGGGTCGTCGGCCCGTATGACGCCTTGGCTCGCGGAGCGCGACACCGGCTTGACCACACATGGGTAACCGACCTCGGATGCGGCGACGCTTGGATCGGCCTCTGGGATGACGGATGCGTAGGCGGGCTGGGGTACCGATGCCGCTGCGAGGAGCGAGCGCATCTCGGCTTTGTCTCTCGTGGCCCGGACGGCCTCCGGCGGGTTGTGGGGCAGACCGAGCCGCTCGGAGGCTTTCGACGCTGCCACGATGCCTCGATCGTCGACGG
>JAKAZH010000164.1 GCA_021815935.1 Actinomycetes bacterium | reverse complement strand
CGGCGATCCGGACGATCTTCTTGAGCTTCCGGGGCCAGTACGTGGTCGGCCCCGACGTCAAGTACGTCGGACTGGCCAACTACACGTGGGCGTTTACCGACCCCCACACCATCCACACGCTGATACGGACAGCCGAGTGGCTGGTCATCGTGCCTTTGGCCTCAAGCGTCTTCGGCTTGGTGTTCGCCCTGCTGGTGGACAGGATGAAATTCCAGGTGATCGCCAAGTCGCTCATCTTCATGCCGACGGCCATCTCTTTCGTCGGCGCAAGCCTCATCTGGAAGTACGTCTACCAGTACCGCTCGCCGGGGCTCCCGCAGATAGGCCTTCTATCCGAAGTCGTGATGAAGCTCGGTTGGGCGCACCCGCCGAACTGGCTTCTCAGCGCACCGCTCAACACATTCCTGATGATGGTGATCCTGATCTGGATCGAGACCGGATTCGCGATGGTGATAATGGGTGCAGCCCTTCGATCGATCCCCGACGACGTGATCGAGGCGGCCCGGGTCGACGGCGCTAAAGGTTGGCGCCTGTTCCGTTCGGTCCAGTTGCCGATGATCTCGTCGACAGTGACCGTCGTGGTGATCACCATCATGACCGCTACGCTCAAGATCTTCGACATCGTCTACACCGTGACAGGTGGGAACTTCAAGACCGACACCCTGTCGAACGAGATGTATAGCCAGATATTCCAGGACTTCAACAACGGCAGGGGGAGCGCCCTCGCGGTGATCCTCTTTATGGCGGTCGTACCGCTGGTGACTGTAAGTGTTCTACGCCTTCGGAAGGAGCGCTACGCATGAGTGTCGACGAGGCAGTAGTAATCGCGCCGGGGGGGACTCCGGAACCCGGCAGCGCCGCAAAGCTCACGAGCAACGAGGCGCCGAAGACTCACAATCGCATCGCGACGGTGGTGGTGATCGCCATGTCTGTTCTGTGGGCGCTGCCGGTGTTCGGTTTCCTTGTGACGTCGCTTCGCTCGAAGGCTCAGGCCGAAGGCTCCGGCTGGTGGACGGTTTTCGTGCACCCTGCGCTCACGTTCTCGAACTACATCGACGTCTTGTTCCATGGTGGGGCGAACATCCAGGGCGGTGGTCTTTTCCCATACGCCATGAACTCGCTCGCGATCGCGATCCCGGCGACGATCATCCCGATCCTCGTTGCTTCCATGGCGGCGTATTCGCTGTCCTGGGTTCGCTTCAAGAGCGCCGACACCGTTTACTTCATCATTTTCGGGCTCCAGGTCGTGCCTTTGCAGATGTCCCTCGTGCCGTTGTTGCAGCTCTACAGCCACGGGGCGCACATTGGCGGCTTCCTGATCTTCCCGAACCTGAACCTGCACGGGTCCATCGCCGAAGTGTGGATCTCGCACACCATGTTCTCGCTCCCGCTGGCGGTGTTCCTGCTCTTCAACTTCATCTCGCAGCTACCTAACGAGCTGATCGAGGCGGCCCGGGTCGACGGTGCCAGCTACTTGTTCATCTACCGTCGGGTGGTTATGCCGCTTTCGATGCCGGCGATCGCCTCGTTCACGATCTTCCAGTTCCTGTGGGTGTGGAACGACCTTCTGATCGGTCTCACCTTCTCGGCGAAAAGCGCGAGCGCTCAGCCTCTGACCGTGCAGCTGCAGCAGCTGTCCGGTACGTTCGGAAGCCACATCGAGCTCCTCACTGCAGGAGGATTCGTTTCGATCATCATCCCGATGATCGTCTTCTTCTCCTTGCAGCGCTACTTCGTCCGAGGGCTTCTCGCGGGCAGCGTCAAAGGTTGATCTCACGGGCGCTGAGCGCCCGTGAGGCGAGCGCCTCTTTAGCGGTTTCGACGAACACCGTCTCGCTGAGCGGTCGGTGGAAGTAGAACCCTTGGAGGATCTGGACGCCGTGGTTGCGTAGCCGTTCGGCGCAGGCAGCGTCTTCGACGCCTTCGGCCACGACCGTGAAGCCGAGCCTGTGCGCTAGTTCGGCGATGCTCTGCACGATTGCATCGTCGGCGGGGGACGTGGAGCTCCGGCCGACGAATGACTGGTCTATCTTGATCTCGTCGAGGGGAAGAGTCGGCAACACCGACATCGAGGTGTAGCCCGTGCCGAAGTCGTCCAGCGAGATCTTGACGCCCTGCTGGCGTAGCGGGCTGAGCAGCGCTGCGGCCCTCGAGATGCTCGAAGGCTCTGCGGTCTCGGTGATCTCGACTGTGAGGCAGCTGGGAGGAAGCTGGCGGCTCTTAAGCTCGGAGAGTATCCAGGAAGCCAGGTCGTTCCTGCCTAAAAGCGCCGCGGACAGGTTTACAGCGACCGGTGCCGTGATTCCCATTGCGCGCCAGCGGACCTGCGCGTCGAGAGCCTCCGCGAGAGCCCATTCCGTCAATCGGCTTACGAGGCCTGTCCGCTCGGCGAGGGGAATGAAACGCGCGGGCGACACGGCGCCGTGCTTCGCTCCGCTCCAGCGCATCAGCGCTTCGACACCGAGAATGTCGCCGGTCACGGCACAGATCTGCGGTTGGTAAGCGAGGGAGAGCTCCCGGCGATTGACCGCGATGCGAAGCTCGGCGAGAAGTGCGAGATCCTCGGCTGTTAGCGAGCCCTCGTCGCCGTCCCAGACGTGCACGGGCTGGTTTTCCGTCATGGCGCGCCGGGCGCTCAGCGATCCCTTGCGGATGAGGGTCGCCAGGTCGGCACCGTCCCAAGGCGCGAAGGCGACCCCGGTGTGGGATCGGATTGCGAGCTCGATGCCGCCGACCAGGTACCTGCTCACCCCGAGCGCACGGTTGAGGACGTCGACGAGGATGCTCGCCTTCTGAGCGGCGGTGTCGAGGGAAGGGCTACGGTGGCCGAACGGGGGGCCGACGACCTCGACGACTACGATCTCGTCGCCGTCGACACGGCCGATCATCGCGTCCGACGGGATTACCTGGCCGAGGTTCTCGACGATCCGCTGAAGCAGCTCGTTGCCGACCGCGTACCCGAGCGCTTCGCGGGCGTCGCTCAGACCTGCGAGGTTGGTGACCGCGACGACTAGAGGTCGAGCGGGTCCCCCACCCAACCGTTTCGCAAGCCCGTAACCGTTGGGAAGCCCCGTGTCAGTGTCCACGGTGTCTCTGCGGCGGGCGGCCGTAGCGGCGAAGGCCAGCGCGAAGCCGGCCCCTGCATAGGCGAGCAGGGCGGAGCCGATCAGTGCTACAGCCGATATGAGGCTGTGATCGCCGGACTGGGTCAACCACAGTGCGACGCCGAGGGCCGCCGAGTCGACCAGCAGCCGCTTCCACGAGGCGAACAGGGCGTCGAATATCGCGATCCCCGCCCAGACGAGCAGGAAGCAGACAGCCCCGTTCCTGCCGTGCGCGCCCCACACAGCCGCGATGCCCGACACAGCAAGCCAGCCTGTCAGTAAGGTCGACGTTTTGGAGCCGATGCTCCTCACTCGCATCAACGCGATCAGTGCAATGCCGGATACCCCGGTCACGGACGCGGCGATCCAGCGGTAGGAGAACGGATAGCCAGCGGCGAGCGCTGCCGGGGGGATGACGACGGCGCTCAGCACGAGGACGATGCGTATGACTGACAGCGGGCTGAGCAGCTCGATCGGCGCGCCGAGCGCGAACCACGAGCGGGTCTTCGGGAACCAAGTATTGCGGACTTTCACCGATTTTCGAAGCGGCCGGCTTGTGACTGCCGGAGCGCGACTCTCGGTCGACCAAGCCCTCCAACCTGCTGGCCGCGGGGAATTCAACACTGATGATGCGTCGGCAGTCCCGCCTTACTACTTGAAGGCGAGGAGGCCTGCTCTGTTATGGCAGTGGGTTAGAGCCCGTCGGAACCGGAAATTCGTCGCTTACCGGAAGGGGCGAGAACCAGTTCTGTAGCAGGCTCAACCCGGCGAGCCCGGGGAGCCTACCCACCTTCATGTCGATGCGCTGGGCGGCTCGCGCTCCGCCCGGCCCGGCGAAGAGGTACCGGGACAGATGTTGCGTCTCGCGCCTCGGCATCACTTTCGACCCGACGGGCGACCACAGGTGCCTCAAGGCGCTCCGGGTTACCCGGCGAGCTTTCCGGCTCGATGCGAGGCGGGTTCGAGCCTGCGAGGCGTAGAAGCTGATATGCCTCCCCTCTTGGAGCATGATCCTCTTGAGCAGTCGGGTGAGCACAGGGTTGTCCGCATTCGACGCGAGGAGGGCGTAACCGGCCTGGGTTGTCATCTCGTTGACGGCGCCCCACGCCATTTGAAGCGCGACGAGGTCCGATCCGATGGTCCAGGTCCCGGCGAGCATGGCCAGCGGCCTTATCCTGTCCGCAACGCCCAGCCTGTCTCGCATAGGTCCTACTCGTGACGAGCCGGACGGTTCGCCGTGGGCGGCGAGCACGCTCGCGAGGGCCTCGCCATGCCAGAGCTCCTCGAACGCCCAGATGGACAGGAACGATGTCAGGTTCGGGTCGTGGTGCGCCGGGCCGAGCAGCAGGTCCCGCAGGTAGCACGAGGTGTGGAACTCGACGTCGTGCATGTAGCGAACGCAGCGCAGGGCGTCGGGGCGAAGCGGCTCGTCCTCGAACGCGGAGAAGTCGAGGTCGTCCCAGCGCAACCTTGCCGACAGCCGCTTGGCGTCTTCGATCTCGAACGTCATACCGGGGTTTCGTAGGCCAAGCGTCGCCTGGATGAGTGTCCCCTCTCCGAAGGAGCGTTCACCGGATCACGCTGCGTTGGCG
>JAKAZH010000163.1 GCA_021815935.1 Actinomycetes bacterium | reverse complement strand
CCAACGCCTGGCGGCACCCCCTAATGTCTGTCGCTATCACCGGGATGCCACTCGCTGCAGCCTCCATGGCCGAGCGTGGGAAACCCTCCCGGTAGGAGGCGAGCAGGTAGAGGTCCATGCCCCTATACAGCCGCTCGATGTCGTCTCGCATCCCGAGGAATACGATGCCGCCTTCGGCCTCCGCTCTTCGAAGGTCCCCGGCGCTGACAGCGTCGCCTTTGGCTTCGTCGGTCGGTCCGGCCACGATGAAACGGACGTGGGGGAGCCGGCCACGAAGCGCTGCTGCTGCGGCGAAAACCTCCCGGTAGCCTTTCTCCCACACCAGCCGTCCGACCACACCTACAAACACCTCTTCGGGGTCGACACCCAGCTCGGAGCGGACGGTCTTCCTGTCAGCGGCGTCGGGTCGGAAACGGGCTAGGTCCACCCCGTTGCCTAACGTAACCAGCTTTGAGGACGGTACCCCCAAGCGGCGCAGCGTGGCGACGTCCTCAGGGCTTTGCACCAGCTCGGCGTCCGAGCACGCAGAGGCGACACGCTCCAGCCCGTACACGACCGCCCTGCGCGCCAGGCTGTCGTCGGCGGTCGCGTACAGACCGTGCACGGTATTGACTATCCCCGGCACTCCCGCAGCCCGGGCGGCGAGGCGCCCGTAGACGCCCGGCTTGGGGTTGTGCGTGTGCACAATGTCGGGTCTGAGACGCCGGAACAGCCTGGTCAGCTCGCCCAGAGCGGCGACGTCGTGGCCGACAGCCATCGAGCGTGTCGCGTGACGCAACGCAATGTGGGAGATCCCCGCTTCCTCAAGGCGCTCGACGAACGGCCCGGGGGCGGATACTCCGATCACCTCGTATCCTGCCGCGGCGAAAGCCTCCAGCTGGGGGCCGAGCAACAGCGCCAAGCTGATGTCGGTAGTCGTCACGTGCACCAAGCGGGGACGTCGCACAACCCGAGGTTGGGGATATGGAATCTTGTGCCTGTCCATTTGCGTCTGTCCGATCCGTCGCCCCGACCGGTACCCCGTCGAGCGGGCGGTAGCTTCATCTACCAAGTCACGATACTACGGGCTCGCGCAACTGCTTGAGTGCAGCGCACTTGCGGTAGGCGCGTCAGCGAAAGTCGCTCGTTATGTCCAAGACCATAGCGGTGCGCTGCTTTGCACGGTCGCAGGATATGTCATCGGGACCGCCCGAGAATATTAGAGCTCGCCGATCGTGCGCTCGAAAGCCCGGTTTTTCCACCTCTAATGCGGGACGCCGTCCCAGGTCCCGATCAAAGTATTGCGTCGTCCGCCCAGAAGGATGCCCTTGAGCTGACTGTGGCAGGATTGGTGTGATATGTGCGGTTTTGCTGGCGCTCTCGACCCTCGCCTCCCCCGGAGGGAACTTCTCGAGGAAACGGTCACCGAGATGCGCGACACACTGGTTCATCGAGGTCCCGACGACGGAGGAACCTGGGTGGACCCTTCTGCGGGTATCGGCCTTGGTAGCAGGCGACTTGCGGTAGTGGACCTGTCCCCGGGAGGCCATCAGCCGATGCTGTCGGCCAGCGGCCGCTGGGTGCTCAGCTATAACGGCGAGATCTACAACCACGCCGACATCGCCGGTCGGCTGCGGGCCCGAGGGTGGCGGGCTAGGGGTCGCTCGGATACCGAGGTGCTGGTCGGGGCGATAGAAGCCTGGGGTGTGAGAAAAGCTGCGCAGGCTACTAACGGCATGTTTGCTTTCGCGGCCTGGGACCGCAAGGAGCGCCGGCTCTATCTGGTCAGGGACCGTCTCGGGGAGAAGCCCCTGTATTGGGGTTGGCAAGGGTCGGTTCTTATGTGGGGATCCGAGCTCAAAGCCTTTCGCTCGCACCCGGACTTCGCTGGCGTCGTCAACCGGGATGTCCTGCCGGTGTACTTCCGTCGTAACTGCATCCCGGCGCCGCTGTCCATCTACCAGGGGATCGCCAAGCTCCCACCGGCGTCGATCGTGAGCATCGGCGAGGCCGAGATGGCACGCCGGCACGCGATGCCTTCACTGTATTGGACTCTGCCGGAACGCACAGGAGGGTCTGACCCTGATCCCGTCCAGGTCGTCGACGAACTCGAAGCGCTTCTCGGTGACGCAGTCGGCCTGCGGATGGAAGCCGACGTGGCGCTCGGCGCTTTCCTGTCGGGGGGGATCGACTCGTCGACGGTAGTCGCGCTCATGCAGGCGCGAACCTCCAATCGGGTACGCACCTTCACGATCGGTTTCGCAAACGCTGCCTACGACGAGTCGGTCGACGCCGCTGCAGTCGCTGCCCACTTGGGCACCGACCACACGGCCATGACAGTCGAAGCCTCCGAGGCGATGACAGTGGTCGAGTCGATGGCGTCGATCTACGACGAGCCTTTCGCTGACTCCTCCCAGATACCGACTTTCCTCGTGAGCCGTCTCGCTCGGACGGAGGTGACGGTCGCTTTGTCCGGCGACGGCGGCGACGAAACATGGGGTGGCTACAACCGCCACAAGTGGGGTCCGGTGGTGTGGGGGACATGCAGGCGGGTGCCGCTAGCGCTGCGACGTGTGGTCGCGAACGGAATTTCCGGCGTGTCACCTGACGGCTGGGACGCGGCGTTCGGGCGGGTCGGCCCGCTGCTGCCTTCTCGTCTTCGGGTACGCACACCGGGAGCGAAAGCCCACAAGCTCGCAGGGGTGTTGACGTCAACGTCCCCGGCGGATCTATACGAGAAGCTCACTTCTCATTGGGACCAACCGGAGCTGCTCGTCGCCGGGCAGCCGATCCCAATGTACGGACGGTCTCAGGCATCGTTGGCGGAGCTCGGTGACGTAGGGAGCCGGGATGCCGACCGTAAAGGTATCGCCGAGGCGATGATGCGCCTCGACCTGGCGGGCTACCTCCCCGACGACATCCTGGTCAAACTGGACCGTGCGGCGATGGCTGTCAGCTTGGAGACCCGAGTCCCGATGCTCGACCATCGCTTGGTCGAGCTGTCCGCGCGAGTGCCGGCGGCCATCAAACTTCAAGGTGGGATCTCCAAGTGGCCTCTGCGTCAAGTCCTTGCCCGCTACGTGCCGTCAGATCTCGTCGACCGACCCAAGATGGGTTTTGGCATTCCTCTCGGCGGATGGCTTCGGAGTGGACTTCGCCCCTGGGCGCAGGACCTGCTCGACGAGCGCCGACTGCAAGCTGAGGGCTTCTTGGATCCCGCTGTCGTGACACAAGCATGGACAGCTCACTTGAACGCCAAGGTGGACCTAGGCGGCCAGCTGTGGGATGTTCTCATGTTCCAAGCCTGGCTCGACGCTACTCGCTGACATCCGACCGAGGACATGACGCTCAACGCAGCCGACGATGAGCTATTTGAGCGGCTGCAAGACCTTGATCCCGCCGGCCACCGGTCGGTCAGAGGTATTCGACGTGCGCGCCGGGGGTGACCCGGTGACGGGTGTCGAATAGATACGGGGAGGCAGCCGATATCGCGTCGAGGTCGAACGCCGAATGGTCGACGAGGAGGACCACAGCGTCCGATCGGGCGGCTTCGGCGACAGGGTCGGCGACCCGAGCGATCCTTGGGTCAATGTGGGTGTCGTCGACGAACGGGTCTGCTGCTGTGATCTGAGCGCCGAGATCGAGCAGCCGGTCTGCAACGACCGTCGCCGGTGACTCCCTGGCGTCTCCGGTGTCGGCCTTGTAGGCGAGGCCGAGGAGCAGTATCCGGCTTGCCTTGACCGCGCGGCCTTGGCGGTTGAACGCTGCGGTCAGGCGACGGGCGACATAGTCTGGCATGTGCTCGTTGACGTCGTTGGCTAGCTCCACGAAACGGAAGTTGGCGCCGAGTCGGCGCTTGACCCGCCACGACAGGTAAGACGGGTCGATAGGCAGGCAGTGTCCGCCGACGCCGGGGCCGGGACGGAAGGCCATGAACCCGAATGGTTTGCTCGACGCTGCCTGAATCGCCTCCCAGACGTCTATTCCAAGATCGGAGGCAAACATCGCCAGTTCGTTGACCAACGCGATGTTGACGTGACGGAACGTGTTCTCCAGCAGCTTGGTTGTCTCCGCTACCGCAGGCGACGACACCGGTACTGTCTGTTCGACCAGCCTGTCGTAGAAGCCTCTGACCGCGCCAAGGGACGCGGCGTCGACACCTGAAACCACCTTAGGTGTGTTGGCGAGTCCGAAGCGGGGATTTCCGGGGTCTATACGCTCAGGGCTATAGCCGAGGTGGAAGTCGGCGCCGACCCGCAGCCCTGACCCTGCTTCGAGCAGCGGCCCGACGAGTTCTTCGGTGGTCCCCGGATAGGTGGTGGACTCCAAGATGACCGTCGCGCCGCCGCGAAGCTGCACGGCGAGAGACCTTACCGAATCCTCGATATAGGACAGATCAGGGCTTCCTTCTCGAAGCGGGGTGGGAACGGTGATGACCGCAATGTCGAAGCCTTCAGCGTCGCTGTAGTCGCAGCTCGCACGGAACCTTCCCGTCGCTAGCGCAGCCTTGACAGTCTCGTGAGGGATGTCTTCTACGTAGGAGACGCCGCCGTTGAGGCGTCGGACCCGCTCGTCGTTCACATCCAAGCCGACCACGTCGTAGCCTGCTTGGACTGCTCCCATCGACAACGGCAGCCCCACGTATCCTTGGCCGATCACTGCCACCGTACCGATTGTCTGTGCTGTCACGCTTTCACCGTTTCTTGAATGCTCCGACGACCGTCGTTGCCGCGTCGCTTGCGTCTAGCC
>JAKAZH010000162.1 GCA_021815935.1 Actinomycetes bacterium | reverse complement strand
GTGAACAAGGCCCCCACCAAAACGTGAAGACCTCCAGGGTGGAGGTGATGGGACTTGAACCCACGACTTCTACGATGCGAACGTCGCCGAAGCCGCCCGACTGATGACGACGCCACCCGCCGTTGGGCACAAAGTCCCAGGTAGCGGTGCAGATGGGAGACTGGCCTCTTGACCGATCGCCACCGTGTTTGACCCGACCTTCCTCTTGCTACGGGCACGCGGCGGGCACGAAACGGGGTTCCGAAGGGGGTGAAAGTTCGGCCGCGCGTCATCGGCCGCGGCCTACCAGATCGTCGGCACCAGGCCGGATCGGGCGATGGCGCGGTCCCGACTCACTAGTGGGGTCTGGAGCGCCAGCGCCGTCGCCACGATCAAGCGGTCCCAGGGGTCAGGCAGCACCGCCCGAGCGAAGCCCATCGCAGCCGTGACCACCTCCAGGGTCACTGGCTCCAGCGTCACCTTCTCCGAGGACACAAGCCGTTCCTGAAGGGTCTGGAACTGATCCGCGGTGACGCCGGCGGTGGATTGGGTGACGTACCACAGGTCAACCAGCGTGGCGACCGACACGACGAGGTCTCCCGCGGCCTCGGCCTCTGCCAAGGCGGCTCTTGCGGGCTCGGAGAGTCGAGTCGACCCCTGGACGTACCAGACGATGGCGTGCGAATCGGCGACTACCGCCACGACGCCCCGGCAGCATCCTCGCGAGCGAGGGCACTGCCGCGTTCGAAGTCCTCCCAGCTCAGATCCGGAAAACCTGGCAACGAAGCCCCGAGCGACCCGCCCGCCGGCGCGGGGACGGCCTCCACCACCCGCAGGTGCGTGCCGGGCTCCAAGCCGAGCTTGCGCACCTGATCGGCGGGAATGCTGCCATCGTCAGCGACGATCAACTCTCGGCTCTGGGAGGAGCCCGAGGTACTCATGTCCTCCAGCATATGAGCCGGATCCACAGCGCCCGGGGAAAAGCCTCGCGGACCACGCTCCACAGGCCGCCCGGCCGATGGCCACCGGGGACCTTCGGGAGTCGGTCACGCCCGCCGCGCTTGACGCTCGCTTGGGCTGAGGCGTTCTCCGTAGCCGGCTCGACTGCGCGGGACTGTCGACCCTAAGCGTCGTGGCGCCGGTGCGAGCACCGCACAGGAGGGCGTCGGACCCATCACTCGTACTCGTCGAAGAAGCCCGGCTGTACTACCTCGTACTCCTCGCTCCTCGTCCGGACCTCGACGCCAAGCCCGTATTCTCTCAACAGGTCGCAGAGGTGGACCCCGTCGATCAGCTCCACTGGCGGGGCTCCGTCGCGGGTCGCCTCGTTCTGGGCGTCCTTGGTGAACGACCCAGTGGTTATCAACAGCCCCTTCTCCCCCCGACCGACCATGGCGCCTCGGAAGTCCCGCACGGCGCCGGCTGTCACCGATCCTGCGTAGCGCTTGCACTGGAAGTACACGGGGAAGGAGACAAGAGAAAGCCGGTAAACCCCCATACCGTCGATCCCGCCGTCTCCGCTCCTACCCGTCACCGTTACGTTGACGAACCCCGCCTCGCGCAGGATGCGCTGAGCGAGCCGCTCAAACCCCGCCGGTGGGATCTCCAGGATGCGGCCGATCAGCTGATCCTTCCACGACAGCTCCTCGCCCTCCTCTGACTCGTCGTGACGCTCAGCAACAGCCCGTCTTCGGCTCGCCACCTCGACCCGTCGGGCCTTGAGGGCCGCCTGGATCTCCGGCAGGGTGGCGTTCCGCCCCTTTTCGGTGATGGTCCATACACCCCGGCTGCTGTTCTCGAGGACATCGGCCTTCTTGAGGTAGCTCCGAGCCCAGTGCAGGCGGTCGGAGATGAGCGTCAACTTGCCGTCATTGCGAAGGATCGCCTGCTGCTCCTCCGTAAAGCCTTGGTGCTCGACCACCCACTCGTACATCTCCTGCACCGTGGCCGAGCCGCCCAAGGCCTTCAACGCCTCAAGGCAGGGCCACATGAACTGGTCGTAGGGCGGTATCGAGTCCGGCTCAGCCATGTCCTGTTCCCGGCGGCCATCTCGGCCCCCACGCCACCTCCCGCCTGTCGATGGAGCTCTTCGCCCACGTCCCAGACGCAGCCGACCGGGAGGTCGCCGCCCACCTGCAAGACCAATGGGCAAAAGGGGCGGGCACGGCCCAAGAGGATCGGGCACGTAGCGGGCACGCCGACCCCGCCGAGCAAGGCTTCCGACCACAAACTACCTGGTCAGACGGGTGGAGGTGATGGGACTTGAACCCACGACTTCTACGTTGCGAACGTAGCGCTCTTCCGGGCTGAGCTACACCCCCGAGTTCGGGACTCCCGAGGTTAGCGCGAATCGCCGGGCGGCTCCGCCTCAGTTCGCCGCATGCTGCAGTTCGAGGTCTCCATACCTGCCGCCGAAGTCGTAAGAGGACCGGCGTCGCGACGCTTGACGGGTCGGCTGCATGTAGCTCACCTTGCGCTCGCGCTCTCCGGTCAGGTTACGAATCTGTACGAGCAACGCGATGTAGCCGGCAGTTATCAAGTCGAATGCGACCTGCACAACCCACACCACGGACATTCCCGGTACCAGTGCCAGGAGGAACGAGCCGGCCGCTCCAGCAATCAGCGAGAGGAGCACGTCCCGGCGTCGACGCTGGGCCGCACGACGCTGCATGAACAAAGCGTTTGCGCCCGAGCTTGCTGATGGGGTCACTACGCCGGGGCTGCGGCCCACACGCGGGTAGCCCTGCGACGAGTTCCGACGCATCCCCTGGGACGCGCCGTTGACGGGGCGCGATGCGACACGGAGCCTATTGGCCGGAGCGATCCTCATCGGCGACGAGCGCTCGAGGACGGACAGGTTCCTTTTGAAAGAGACGACTGAATCCTGGAACGGATTCGACGTCCGCGTCTTGAACCACCCGACGAGGAGTACTGCCCATACGATTGCGAGGACCACCAAAACCAACGTCGTCAAGCTCCTAAGCCAACCTTCCGGTGTAAGGGACGGTACGTCATTGCGCCATAAAAGTGGTGGATGCCCCACCCTGCGATGTCGTCCGTCCTACCGCCAAACCGAGCCCGGCCGTGCAGCCGGGACTCATCTGCAACTCCTCGATCGCCAGTCGACCTTAGCCGATGCGCAACTATGCGCGAAACCCGAAATGGTCACTCGTCGTCCGACCTACCCGAGTCGATCAGGGCGTCGATGTCGTCGATGGAACCGATCGGGGTGTTGACCAGCGGCATCGCGAGCTCCCCGGGGGGACGACGCCACTGCCCGCTGCGGCCTCCGGTCTTCTCCCATAGCGCCATTTCGCCTATGACCATCGAGCGGTCGGCGGACTTGCACATGTCGTAGATGGTGAGAGCCGCAACCGCGCAGGCAGTCAACGCCTCCATCTCGACGCCCGTTCGATCAACGGTTTCGACCTGCGACTCGACCTCGACGAAGTTCTCGCCGAGATTGAAGTTGATCGTCACCGCCCCGACGAGCAGCGGATGGCACAGCGGGATCAGGTCGGCGGTGCGCTTCGCCGCCTGGATCCCGGCTATACGGGCCGCGCCGAGCACGTCTCCCTTGGTGACGGCGTTAGCTGCGACCTTGCCCGTCGTCTCCGGCTTCATGAAGACCTTGGCGCGTGCCAGAGCACGGCGGTGGGTCGCCTCTTTCGGCGTGACATCGACCATGCGGGCGCGACCGAGCGGGTCGATGTGGGTAAGACCAGCGTGGTCGGACATGGTCCCCGATCCTACCGGAGCGCTCGGTCAGCCGCCGATCTGGCTCATGCTGCGCTCCGGCCTCACAAACTGCACCTGGCCGATCGAGTGTCCGGCCCACTTGAGGCCGACCTCCGCTGCGATTGCCGCCGCGAGGTCGTCGTCGCTGCCCCCGCCGCGCAGGATGCCACGCAGATCAGTCTCCCGCACGGAAAACAAACAGTTGCGCAGCTGCCCTTCCGCCGTCAGACGGATCCGGTCGCACGACTCGCAGAAAGGCTTCGTCACGCTTGCGATGACCCCGACGCTTCCCCGCCCGTCCGCGTAGCTGTAGTTCTCCGCCGGGGCGGCGTCGCGGGGACGCGACCCCGAGTCGGTGACGAGTGGCCACACGGCGTCGATCGCCTCGACTATCTCCTCGCCGGGAACCACCTGGCCGGCTTCCCAGCTGTGGTCCCCGTCGAGGGGCATCCACTCGATGAACCGGACCTCAACCCCCTGGTCGCGCCCGAAGGCGGCAAAGTCGACGATCTCGTCGTCGTTGACGCCTCGCACCAGGACGCAGTTGACTTTGACAGGGTCGAGTCCGGCATCTTGGGCCGCGTGGATCCCCGCTAGGACCCTGTCGAGGGCGTCGCGGCCTGTTATCTCAGCGAAACGCTCGGCTCGAAGCGAGTCCAAAGATACGTTGATCCGCTTCAGACCGGCTCGAACCAGGTCCGCCGCCGACTGCGCGAGCGTCGCACCGTTCGTGGTCATAGAAAGGTCCACGCCAAGACCGGCGAGACGGCCTATCAACACCGGTAGGTGAGCTCGAACGGTTGGCTCGCCCCCCGTGATCCGCACGCTCTCGATGCCGAAACGCTCGACACAGACCCGCGCCACACGCGTCAACTCCTCGAAGCTCAGCAGCTGCTCCCGAGGCGTCCACTGCATCCCCTCGTGGGGCATGCAGTACGTGCAGCGGAAGTTGCACCGGTCCGTTATCGATATCCGCAGGTCACGGACGATCCGGCCGTATGGGTCGACGAGGTCTACGCTCACAGGTGTTCCA
>JAKAZH010000161.1 GCA_021815935.1 Actinomycetes bacterium | reverse complement strand
ACAAGCTCCCGGGCGGCCCACAGAAAACGATTGATACTTTGTACAGCTATAGCCTGCATTAGGTATCAATCGTTTTTCAGGCGCCATGAAGTTACCGCTGCGGTGCGACGGCTCGTCGCGGTTACGCTTACCAGCCTTCGAACTCCGGCCTGAGTGGCACAATCCCGGAGCGCGGCGGAACTTTGAGACGTGACAATGAAATAGTGTGGTCGAAGTTGTGACCGAAGACCCCTGGGCCAGCGCCGGCCTGGCGAACCTGTTCGTGGACGAGTCGTACGCGTCGGTGAAGGGGTTCGTGAGGACCTTTGTGCTCCACCAGCACCTGTCGGAACATCTTCCACCGCCGCCCGCCACGGTTCTAGACGTCGGAGGCGGTGCCGGCAACCAGTCGTTCCGGCTGGCCGAAGCGGGCTATGAGATCACGATTCTCGACCCGTCCGCAGCGATGCTCGACAAAGCACGGCAGCGCCTCGACCTTCTGCCCGTCGAGGTTCAGCGGCGGGTGACTCTACTGCAAGCAGACGGCGAGCACGCAGACGAAGCGACCGCCGGCGAACGATATGCAGCAGTCCTCTGCCACGGTGTCCTCGGCTACTTAGAAGACCCCGAGCCTTTGGTCGAGCAACTCTGCCTGTGCGCCGAGCTCGGCGGCATCGTCTCGATCATGACCGGTAACGCACATGCCACGGCCGTCCAGCCCGCATTACAGCGAAGGTGGGCGGACGCTCTCGCATCGTTCGACGTCCGAACTGGAATCGGCGTCCTTGGGCTACGCAGCCGAGCGGACACCCCGGAACAAATGAGCGAGTTGATCACACGGTACGGTGTCGACCCGGAGCGCTGGTACGGCACCTGGCTGTTTGTCGACTGGCTCGAGTTCGGCGGAACGACACTCGACCCGAGCGACACCGCCGAGTTCGAGGCGATCGCCGCCGTCGAACTTGAGGCAAGCCGTCGAGACCCGTATCGCCAGATCAGCCGTGCCTTTCATCTTGTGGGACGCAAGCGGCGGAGTGCGGAGTCCCGATAGCCGCTTGAACCGATAGTGGATCGCCAAATCACAATGCATTGGTCCACCCGATTGCAAACACACCGTGATGACGAACGGGCTCAGCAATGGATGCCGGGTCCCGACGTTGCGCCCCAGTCCTCGGGCGCCAGGTCGGCGATCGACTGGCTGAAAGTCCACCGGTGCCCCCAAGGATCCAGAGCTGTGTACTGACATTCGCCGTAGAGGAGGTCACGCAGGGCCTTCATGATCGTTGCCCCGAAGTCCGCGGCCTGGTCGTCGTCAACGCGCGTCTGCACCGAGATGAGCTCAGCGCCTACACCGCCCAGGCAGGCGCACTCGTCCGCAGTGTCATCGTTCGAGGCCAACGCGACGGCCTGTTCGACGACCAGCTCACGGCCGACTGGCTGCTCACCGTACTCATCAAAACTCATTCACGCCGCAACCCGCCAAGTAACAGCTGGCGTTATGGATGCCAAGAGCGCCCAAACGGCCCTTCTACGCACAAACAGCGCCATCCTCGTACGCCAGCCTGAACGGCGTCGGAAGCATCTGCCAATCTAACTCTCAGGTTTTACGGTGCCGCGCCTAGGATCTTATTGAAACAAGTCCTGCAATTCGCCTATACCAATCGCATGAGACACCCGCCGCCCCGGACTCAGAAACAACTGTCCATGCGATTGCACATTTTCCGAGCAATTTCCCGAACCGAACTCTCTCGGGGGCCACCAATGTCCGCATTTCCGCTAACCCAGCTGGGTAGGTGCACGAAAGTTGAGCGAGCGGTAGCTTGCGGTCAGGGCTGTGAGCTGGATCGCAGCACGAGCTCGCCGACATTGACTGCGCCTGGCTGCTCGATTGAGAAGATAATGGCGCGAGCGACGGCGTCAGCCGGCATCGCAAACCGCTCGCGCGATGCAGTCATCTCCTTGCGTTGCTGCTCATCGGGCACGGCCTCGACGAAGTCGGTGTTGGTGAAGCCGGGGGAGATGAGCGTCACTCGGATGTCGGGCCCCACCTCCTGGCGTAGACCGTCGGTCAGCACGCGAACCGCCGTCTTTGTGGCAGCGTAGACGGCTTGTCCGGGCACGGTCTTGTATGCCGCAGTGGATGCAAGGTTGACAAAATGACCGGCCCGCTGGGCGCGAAACACGGGCAACGCGGCAGCGATGCCGTAAAGGATGCCGCGGAGGTTGACGTCGATCATTGCGTCCCAGTCGTCGACTCGTAGGTTGTCCATCGGTGAAATCGGACCGACACCAGCGTTGCTAACCAGCACGTCAAGTCGCCCAAACTTCGACGTTGCGCGTTCGACCAGCCCATACAAGTCCGCTCGCTTCCGGACGTCGGTCGGCCATGTCGTGACCCGGCCTCCGTCCCGCTCGATCCCCGCAGCAACGCCGGCCAGGTCCGCAGTGCTGCGAGCGCCTAGCACTACCGCAGCGCCTCGACGTGCGAGCAGCCGAGCTGTTGCGGCGCCAATACCCCGCGACGCACCAGTTATGGCAACTACCATTTCAGTGATTTCCGTCAAGTTACCAGCCGAGCTCGCCGTCGTCTTCTTGGAACGTGCCGGTCGGCCCGTCCGGCCCGATGCTGGCCAGGCGCGCCACCAGCTGGGCGCTGAGCGCGGCGGGGCGACCGGGATGTGACTCGACGCCGCCGCCTCCCAACTCCGTTGCGGTGATTCCCGGCTCGACCGCGTTGAATTTCACTTCAGGTACCGCCTTGGCGTACTGGACGGTCAGCATGGAGACAGCCGCCTTGCTCGAGCCGTAGACTATCGCCGGGAAACGCGACGCGGGGCGGGACGGCTCGTGGGTGGCCCAGAACGATCCGAGGGCACTGGAGACGTTCACGACAACCGGATTGTCGGAGTCGCGCAGCAGCGGCAGGGCCGCCTCGGTCACCCGAATGATCCCCACCGCGTTCGTGTCGAACACCTCCAGAGCGCTCGGACCGTCGAGGGCCTCGCCCCTTGAGGCACCGGCACGCTTCGCGATACCAGCGTTGTTCACCAGCACGTCGAGGCCGCCGTCGGCTCGGATGGTTGCGATGGCAGCGGCGACGGAGGAGTCGTCGGTGACGTCAAGCTGGACAAACCGGGCGCCGACCTCCTCGGCGGCAGCTCGCCCCCGGGACTCGTCGCGAGCACCCACATAGACCGTGTGACCGGCGTCGACGAGCAGACGGGCCGTTTCCTTGCCGAGACCCTTGTTCGCCCCGGTGACCAGTGTTGTTGTCATTCACCCATTCTGGGGGGAAAAGATAGCGTCAGGTAGCCGTCTGGTTGTCGTAGGACTGCCAGTGCCAGGACAAGCGCCGCCGAGGCCTGCACACTGGAGGAGTGGAAGCGTGGACGTTCGCTACACCCTGCGGCGCTGGCGCGACCGTGTCGACCCCGCCGCGGTAGGCGTGGCGACCGGCGGCCGGCGTCGGGCGGCCGGCCTGCGACGCGAGGAGCTGGCGGCTCTCGCCGGCATCTCGGTCGACTACCTGACCCGCCTCGAACAAGGGCGCGCCACCACACCGTCGACACCTGTCGTCGAAGCACTGAGCAACCTGGTCGGCCCCGGAAGCCGCGCGGTGCACACCCCGTCCGAGCGCGCGACGTTCGAGGCAGGCCTCGTCGCCACCCTCCGCATGACCGCCGGTCGTTATCCAAGCGACCACCGACTTCGCGCCATGATCGGCGAGCTGCGCAGAGCGAGCCCCCGCTTCGTCAAGCTCTGGGAGACAGCGGAGCTCCCCGATTCGCGCGGGCAGTCCCGCCGCAAGGTCATCGACCATCCCGACGTCGGGCTCATCACCCTTGACTGCGACGTCCTCACCGTCGCTGGTGACGACCTGCGCGTCACGGTCTCCACCGCGGAACCCGACAGCCACGACGCCGAGAACCTTAACCTGACATTGGTCCTCGGCACCCAGGCTTTCACGGACGAGATTCCGGAGGGCGCCGCCTACTCGCCGGGCACTAGGACGTTCAACGCCGTGAAGGGCCCCGCTCGAAACCGCCACCTCGAAAACTGCCATAGGTCAACTCAGCTTCGTCCATGGACCACAGCATGGACCTTCGCGCTTACACTCGCCAGAGGACAACCCCTGACGTCTACGAGAGCCCTACCGGCCGGTCGCACCTGCCACAACGGCGACTGCTCCCTGCAGATCCATTCGTCGTCCCTGACGCTGTCGACGGACAAACGTCAGCGATCCTGCGGATCATTGATTCCAATCGATTCGTCGATTCAAACACCAGCTTCGCGAAAGCTACCGTCTCTTCAAGTAGGTAGGGTTGGGGATGGCCGTGGAGGTGAGAAGGATCAGGGCGGGTGAGGGCGGTTTGCTTCGCGACGTTCGTCTTGCGGCTCTTGTCGACGCGCCGTCCGCTTTCGAGTCCACGTTCGACGATGAGGTGGGCCGTCCCTCCAGCGGGTGGGATGGCGATGCCGCTACGAGGGCGGCCGGCTTCGAGGCGGCCAACTTTTTCGCGGAGGACGACGGTCGAGTTCTCGGGTTGGTGGGGGCTTTCCGGCCGGCGGGCGGCGCGGATGTTGTTGAGCTCGTCTCTATGTGGGTGCACCCGGATGGGCGCGGCCGTGGCCTGGGCGAGCGACTCGTGGCAGCGGTCATCGACTGGGCAGGCGCTGCGGGGTCCGCGAAGGTTGCTCTTTGGGTCATGCGCGGGAATTATCCGGCGATCGGGCTTTACACGCGGACGGGTTTCGTTTCCCTCGGGGAAACAAAGTCGTACTGTGGTCACCCCT
>JAKAZH010000160.1 GCA_021815935.1 Actinomycetes bacterium | reverse complement strand
GCGGAGGATTTCAGACGGATCTCCGCCGACTGCTGGGATGCCGAAGTCCGCCTAGCCGACATGGACGCGTCGGGCATCGATGTCCAAGTAGTGTCACCTACTCCTGTCTTTTTCTCCTACGCACGGCCAGGGGACGAGGCGGTGAAAGTAGCCAGAATCTTCAATGACCTAGCGCTCGACGTGTGCGCTGGCGCACCGGAGCGGCTGCTCCCGTTCGCGCAGGTACCTCTGCAAGATCCTGATGCAGCCTGTCGAGAACTCGACCGGTGCCTGGCGAATGGCCATGTCGGCGTCGAGATCGGCAACCATGTGGGTGATCGCGACCTTGACGACGAGGGCGTTGTGATGTTCCTGCAGCACTGCGCCGAAACGGGCGTCCCAGTGTTCGTACACCCGTGGGACATGCCGGATTCTCCCCGGATGCAGCGTTGGATGGCCAAGTGGCTGGCCGGAATGCCAGCGGAGACACACCTGTCGATCATCTCCATGGTCTTGGGAGGGGTTTTCGATCGTGTGCCGTCCACACTGAAGATCTGTTTCGCCCATGGCGGCGGTTCGTACGCCTTCTGGCTCGGTCGTTTCGAGAACGCCTGGTACGGGCGAAGTGATGTTATTGCCACTTCGGCGCTGCCACCGTCGAAGTACTGCAATCGCTTCAGCGTCGACTCAGCTGTCTTCGAGCCCCCATCACTACGCCTCCTCGTGGACACGCTGGGGGTGAGTCAGGTGATGCTTGGCAGCGACTACCCCTACCCGCTCGGGGAACGGCCGCCCGGGAGTGTGGTGCACCGGTCGGAGTTTCTTGACGAGGAGGAGCGGCGAGCGATCCTCGGAGGGAACGCGTGCCGTTTCTTAGGCCTGGAGGAGTAGCGGAAGGTGGCGTCGCGCGCGGTTGTCAAGGTGTTTCGTATTTTCATTTCTCGCCATATCGGCAAAGGGGAAGCCATGAACAAGAACATGAGACTCTTAACAATATTGACGGCAGCTGCCCTGATGGCGGCGGCTTGTGGCAGTACTAGCAGCGCAACGAGCAGCGCCACGACGCAGGGGGCCTCCTCGTCGTCCGTTGGCCCGGCGACGACGATCAACGTCGGCTACGTGCCTACTTTGGACACAGTAGCGCTCTACCTCGCACAGACCCAAGGCTACTTTAAGGCGGAGGGGCTGAAAGTCGTCCTGCATGCAAACGACTCAGGCCCTGCCCTCGTCACATCCACTCTTCAGGGCAGTTACCAATTCAGCTACGTAGCGGCACAGCCGCTCCTGATCGCCTTCAGCAAGGGCGCAACCGTGCGCGTCGTCGTCGGGTCGAGCGTCAACGGCCCTAACAGTCTAGCGACCGGAGTATTCGTCAAGGCGGGCTCCGCGATTACCTCGATCAGCGACCTGGCCGGCAAATCGGTGGCGGTGAACGCCCTGACGAGCCCGGAGACGCTCGCAGTCCAAACGGTAGTCTCCAGCGGTGGCGGCAACCCATCGACGATCCATTTCGTTGCTCTCCCGGTGACCCAGGAGCTTCAGGCGGTCAGCCGAGGCCAGGTTGCCGCAGCAGACGTGTTCGAGCCGTTCGTGGCCACTGCGCTCGCTGACGGGCTCAAGGATCTCGGAGATCCCCAGCTCCAGGCGTTCCCGAAGGGTTCGCCGATCGCGCTGTACTTCAGCTCGAATGCGGAGGCGACCAATCACCCGGCCGTCGTCCGGCAGTTTGCTGCGGCCATGACGAAAGCCGAAGCCTTTGCCGACGCGCACCCGTCACAGTACCGTCAGGCGATGGTCACATTCTTGGGAACACCCGCTGCGCTGGCCGCCAAAGTCCCGCTCGTGCATTTGACTCCAACGATCGACCCGACAGCGACAAGCAACCTCGTGGCGCTGATGCGAAAGTCCGGTTACTTGTCGACGACCCCAAACCTCAAGGCCTTCCTCCCGTGACAAGCGCCGTGATGAGCGGCAAGACGCGGGGCCCCCGGCCGGACTTCGACCTGGGAGCACGGTCGAGCAGGGTCATGCTCGGCGCTCTAGCAGTGGCGGGGGCGTTAGGGCTGTGGCAGGCGCTGAGCGTATTTCATGCCCTTCCCCGGGAGTTCTTCCCGTCAGCGTGGTCTGTTGCCCTCGAGTTGAAGACCCTCGTCGGCGAAGGGTCGTTCTGGTCGGCGGTTGGCGCCACGATGGAGTCTTGGGCGTTGGGTCTCGCCATCGCAGTCGTGCTGGGAGTGCCAATCGGTATCCTGCTCGGTTCTAACGGCAGGATGTACAGCTTCACGCGGGTCGTGATTGAGGGTCTGAAACCGGTTCCACCGGTGGTGCTGATTCCCATCGCTCTGCTGGTTCTGGGCACGGGCCTGACGATGCAACTTGTCCTCATAGTGCAAGGTGCGCTTTGGCCGATCCTCCTCCACTCAATCTACGGGGTGCGTTCCGTCGATCCGATCGCGCTCGAGACCGGCGCCTCTTTCCGTTTGACGCCGACACAGCGGTTCGTGTACATCCGCGTTCCAGGTTCGCTGCCACTCATCGCCACCGGTGTGCGCGTCGCGGCTACGATCGCACTGGTGGTGTCCGTGGTCGCGGAGCTCGTCGGAGGAGCAGCAGGCTTGGGCAACGAGATCCTCAAGGCGGAGTCCAGCAATGCTGTAGTGCTGATGTACGCCTTGATCCTCACGACGGGACTTCTCGGCATGGCCGTCAGCTCGACGTTTCGCTCCGTCGAGCGGCGCGTGTTGTTCTGGCATCCCGCTCACCGAGGCGCACCATGATGACGCTGCTGGCACCCGAGCGGACGTTTCGCCGCCTCACACGTGATCTTCTATGGCGCGTGACGCTGCCGTTCGCGTTGCTCGGGCTGTGGTGGCTGCTGAGCTCTCTGGAGGCCAACCTCTACTTCCCCGCCCTTCCCAAGATCCTCGCCACTTTCCGCCACGTGTGGCTTGGCTCCGGGTTCGTGCACGAAGCGCTTCCAAGCCTCCGGAACCTGGCGATCGGATATGTAGGCGGAACGGTGACCGGCATCGCAGCGGGTGTGGTGGTGGCGTCGGGGCGGGTGGTGTCGGCGGTCGCGGCACCTCTAATCGACTTCGCCCGGTCGCTGCCGCCCCCTGCGCTGCTGCCGTTCGCAATCCTTGCCTTGGGTATCGGCGCCTCGATGAAGATCGGCATTATCTGGTTCGCCGTATTCTTCGTGGTGGTCCTCGGAGCCGCTGACGGTGTCCGTGGCGTCGACGCGACCTCCAAAGAGGTGGCTCGATCGTTCAGGATCTCGTGGCGTGTGCGACTGTTTCGTATCACCCTTCCCGCAGCGAGCCCGAACATCGTCGCCGCGATGAGGACCGCACTGTCCCTGGGCCTCCTAATGATGATCGTCAGCGAGATGGTCGCCTCCACCACTGGTATCGGCTTTTTCACCCTGCAGGCCGAGCAGAACTTCGCGTACAGCGACATGTGGGCTGGGATGCTCCTACTCGGTGTGCTCGGCTACCTATTCAACGCCGGTTTCGATCGATTCGAACGGCGAGTCCTGTTTTGGCAGGCGCGCCGCTCGCCGGCTGGGCCGCTGAAGTGATCATTGACACGAAAGGTGAAGCCGGCATGGACACGACAACGGCGGTTCGCGCAGATGCCCAGACCGACCCGCCGGCAGGCAACGCTGGCTCGGATGAGACCCGGACGTTGATCCGAATAGACGCCCTCACGAAGAGCTACGGCCCGGCGTCTCGCGCTGTCCGGGCGATCGCAGGTCTGACCCTCGAGGTCTACGAACGCGAGATCCTCTGCGTGGTCGGTCCTTCCGGCGCTGGCAAGACGACCTTGTTGAAGTGTCTTGCCGGCCTTGTGCAACCGACCAGCGGCGCCATATTCCTAGACGGTGTCGCAGTGACGGGACCGCCTGAGCGACTGGGGCTGGTGTTCCAGGACTACTCCCGCTCCCTGATGCCCTGGATGACCGTGCTCGGCAACGTCATCCTTCCTCTTCGAGGCAAAGGCGTATCGAAAGAGGAGATGAGGTCCCGAGGCGTGGAGATGCTGGCGGCGGTCGGGCTGGCACACGTCGCTGGAAGTTATCCCTGGCAACTATCCGGCGGGATGCAACAGCGGGTGGCGATCGCCCGGGCACTTGCCTACCGGCCTTTGGTGCTGCTGATGGACGAGCCGTTCGCGTCGCTGGACGCACAAACCCGCATGGACCTCGAAGATCTGGTTCTGCCGCTGCGCTCTAAGTTCGGAGTGACAGTGGTCTTCGTGACCCACGACATCGATGAAGCGGTGTACCTGGGAGACCGGGTGGCGGTGATGTCGGCTTCGCCGTCGCGAATCGAACGGGTGGTCACCGTTGGCCTTCCCCTGCCGCGAGACCAGCTGCTCACCAAGAGCGATCCCATGTTCGTGGAACTACGCCACGACATCATGTCGATGATCCGCCATACGTGACATGGCGAGTCGCCGCCCGAACATATTGCTGATCACCACCGACCAGGAGCAGCACTGGGACCTGCTCCCGCCGGGACTGTCACGTCCGGGCATAGAGTCGCTGCTCGAAACCGGCGTCGCGTTCGGGGCTCACCATGTCGTGGCACTGCCGTGCGGGCCCTCCAGGTCGACGATCTACACGGGGCGGCACATCTGGGATACGAAGGTGTGGTGGAACCCGGGCGGTGAACGCGCGCCCGGCCTGGTGCCGAGCGTGCCGACATGGGGCGCAGGACTGCGCGACCTGGGCTACCACACCGCCTACAAGGGCAAATGGCACGTGAGTTGGATCCCGAGGCCCGAGCCGTTCCGCTCAAATGCGGGATACGCG
>JAKAZH010000159.1 GCA_021815935.1 Actinomycetes bacterium | reverse complement strand
GCAGTCCAACTCGACTATCCGGCCATCTGTCAGGCGGCCGACGCGCCCTTCGTCGAAAGAGACGAGTTTCATGGGGTGTATATCCTTTCGTTTGTGACGCGCCGATTGATCACGGCGTGAACTCCGAGTCGTCGCGCACGACGGCGTCGATGAGAAACGGTTCGTCTGGTCGAGTCTGACGGTTCATCGCTTCGTCGAGCGCATCCTGGAGCTGGTGTTGGCCCTCGACGCGGCGGGTGCTGCAGCCGAACCCTCCGGCGATCTGCGCAACGCTGATCTCGCTGAAGGCGGGCCATGGCCCCGGAATACCTCGCCTCGTGGCGAGGTGGTCCATTATGGCGTAACGGCCGTTCGACAGGACAACGAAGATGACTGCGACCTTGTAGTGAACTGCCGTCCAAATAGCCTGAATGCCGTAAAGGGCGGAACCGTCACCTGTTACCGCCACGACTTGTCGATCCGGCAGGCCCATTCGGATTCCGACAGCCGCCGGCATGGCGAAACCGAGTCCGCCCATGGCCGCGCTGACAAAGCCGAGTGGACGGCGGGCGGGGAGGATCCTGTGCAGGTCCGGGCGACTTGACGGGCATTCCTCGACCACGACACAGTCTTCGGCGACTCGACGCGCGATGCCGCGTAACACGTCGGAGGGCCGGAGCACGTCGGTAGGTTCTGTCGCTGCAGCGTTCCCCTCGGGCGTGGCAAGGGCATCAGTTCCGACTTGCGACGACCGGGCGGCGCGCATCGTGACTAGGTCGGCCAGCCGACGACACACTGCGGGTATCGGCCCCACGATCGCAAGATCGGCCGGGCTATGGTGTGCCAGGTCCGGGTCATCTACGATCATCGCAACCCGAACCCCGTCTGCTACGAGCGGCCCCGATTCGTACGGGTACTGGCGGAACGCGGGGGCGCCGATGACCAGTATCAGGTCGTGTTGTCGAAGCGAGCAGCGCAGCCGCTCCCGGCCCGACGGTAGGTGGCCGGCGAACAGTTGATGGTTTTGCGGGAAGCCGGCCCTTGCACCAAATGCCTCCTGCCATACCGGAGCGTGCAGTCGCTCCGCGAGGGAGACGATCGCTTCCCAGGCCTTCTCGCTGTCGGCGTCGGCCCCAGTGACGATCGCCGGTGAGGTAGAGGCCTCCACGAGAGCCGCCAAGTCGTCGATTGCGCCCGGATCTGCCCCGGATGCGTCGACGATACGGCGTGCGGCAACCCTGGAGCCCGGCTTCGCCTCGGCGTCCCAGTCGTCCATGGGGACGACGACTACCGCCGGGCCGTGACGCGACTTGGCTTCATGCCACGCCTGCTCGATTGCTCCCGGTACGTCGGTCGCGAGCGCCGGTTGGCAGCGCCACACCGGATAGGAGCCTGCCAGCCCATCGAGGTCGCCTGCGAGGAACGGTCTAAGCGCAAGGTGACGGCGGTCCTGCTGGCCGACGATGACCACGAGCGGGGCGCGGTTGACCCGGGCAGTCGCGAGTGCCCCGACCGCGTTGCCGTATCCAGCGGTCGTATGCAGCACGACGAGGGAGGGATCGCCCGTAGCCAACGCGAAGCCGGTTGCCGCGCCGACGACGGAACCTTCATGTAGAGCGAGAACGAACCGGATTCCGCTGTCGGGCCTGCACAGAAAGGGGATCTCGGTCGAGCCGGGGTTTGCAAACATGGTCGTCAGGCCGAGGTTCCGGCAAGTTTCGTAGGTAGCATCGCCGACTGAGATCACGCGAGGGGCTCCGTGGGCTGTGTTTCGGTTACCGACTCCGGCCGCGTTAGCGCCGCATTCCGGCCGGCCGACTCCACGTGGCTCAAAACTTCGGCTTCGAGCTCTGCGAAGCGGGGAAGGAGTCGGGTTTGGCGCTGCGAGCGCGGCCGAGGAAGGTCGACGGGTATCTCCGCGAGAATCCGGGACGGTCTCGCTGACAGCACGAGAACCCGGTCGCCGAGATAGACAGCCTCGCCGACGTCGTGGGTTACAAGAAGCGCCGCGAACGACGAACGCTCCCACAGGTCCGCGACGACATCCTCGAGGTGACCCCGGGTGAGAGCGTCGACGGACGCGAACGGCTCGTCCATCATAAGTAGCTTCGGGTCCGAGACCATCGCGCGCGCCAAAGCCGCACGCTGCTGCATTCCCCCCGACAATTCCCAGGGGTACCTGGATGCGAAACCGTCGAGTCCAACACTCGCGAGTGCCGCGTCGACGTGGCTTTGACGTTGCGCTTGCGGCAATCTCCGTGCGCCAAGTGATACGTTCTTCCCGATCGACATCCACGGGAAGAGGCTTTTGTTGTACTCCTGGAACACGATCGATATCCCTGGTGCCACATCGCCGAGCGGCTGTCCGTCGAAGAGGACGTCTCCTTTGTCCGGACGGCGAAGCCCCGAAGCTGCGCGCAGCAGTGTCGTCTTGCCGCTCCCCGAGGGCCCGACGATGCTCACGAACTCTCGGCGACCGAGCTCGAGGCTGAGGTCGGCGGTTACCTCGTTGACCGAGCCGTCCCTTCCGTGCAGTGTGACCCCGAGGTGTCGAAGCGAGAGAATCGGGTCAGCCATACTGGCCGCCCCCGACGGTACCGCGTTGCCACGCCAGGAGCCTGCCCTCGGCGAGCAGGAAGGCAGTATCGAACGCCCAGCCGAGAAGACATAGCAGCAATACGCCGGCGTAGCTTGCGGTGATCCGGAACGACTGCTGGGCGCTAGCGATGAAATAGCCGATTCCCGACCCGCCGCCAAGGATCTCGGATACGACCATCACGGCCAATGAGACGCTGATCGCAACACGCAGGCCGGCGAAGACCTGCGGGCTCACCGCCGGGAGGAGCACCTTTTGAAGTAACGCCCTTCCTTTGAGGCCGAGCATTCGTGCGGTATCGACGACCGTCGGATCGATAGCTGCAGTGGCGTTTGCCGTGTTGATCAAGACGGGCCAGACAGCGGCTGTGACGATGACCGCGACCACCATCCTGCCGCCGAGCCCGAACACGACGAGTGCGACGGGCACCAGCAGCGGTGTCGGCATAAAACGCATGAATGCGAAAACGGCCCTGGTCCAATCGGTCAGCGCCCGGTAGTACCCGGTCAGCATTCCTGCCGTCACGCCGAGGACTGCACTGATAGCGAACCCCAGAAGCGTTCGCTCCACAGAGGGGACCAGGTCTTTTGTAAGCACCGAGCTGTCCAGAAGATCCCAGGACCGTGCAGCGGAAGCCGTGAATGTCGGGATTATCGAGCTTCCCCACAGCACCGAAGCGATCTGCCAGGCCACGGCGACGAGGGCCAGGCCCAGCCAGCCGAGGCCCCAGTAGCCGATGCGCTGCCTGCGTCGTCGAGATGGCGCGATGGTACGCACTGAGACGTTCATGCCGGGGACTCTCTACGATCCGCCCAGGGAAGAAGTCGAGTTGAGATTGCCGTCGAGGCGATGTTCAAGAGCCACCCGAGTGTCCCACCCGCGACGATGCCTGCATACATCAAGGGCACCGCATTGGCCTGCTGTGCTTGAAGTACAAACGAACCGATGCCACCAGTGCCTCCTACAAGCTCCACCGATACCGTCACGACCAATGCCAAGCCAAAAGCAACCTGGATGCCGCTTGCGATCAGCGGAGCTGCGCAGGGAAGGATCACGCGGGCGAGAAGTGAGGCACCTCTTAAGTCCAGAGCTCGTCCTGTCTCGATGAACAGGTTGTCCACTTGTCGGACTCCGTAGCGCGTATTTATGAAGATCGGCCAGAATGATGTGAATGCGACGAGTCCTGCTGTCATCTTGAGGCCGAGACCGAAAGCAAGGATCGCTATCGGGATCAGCGCCAACGAAGGCAAGGGTCTCATCATCCTAACCAGGATCTCGGTCGATGCCTCGGCGATTCTCGAGCGGCCTACGACTGTGCCGAGGACAATCCCGGCGGTGATCGCAATTGCGAGACCGACGCCCCAAGCCTCCAGCGTCGCTCCTGCCGCTCGCAACAGTGATCCGGCGTGAGTCCAAATCGCCGCAGCGGTGTCGTTGACACTTGCGAGCGCTTGGTTCGTGACGGCTCCACTAGCACTCACAAGTTCCCACACCCCGACGGCAACCGCTACGCCGCCGAACTGTCTTGCCGCCCGTCGCAAATCTGGTGCCGAGCGACGGAAGAGGTTTCGCGGAGCTTCTGGGGGTGGAGCGACGCTACTCGGATCGGCCAAGCGCACGTCGTCCGCCGCCGAGCCTATCTCAGCCGTTTGCACCGGCCCAGACGAGGCTGGAGACTGCTACGGCCGACTTGATCCAGCCCAACTGCAGCATCAATTGCTCTTGCGCTTGGATGCTCGACGTGTTGAGCGTAGGACTCCAAACGGGCAGGATAAGTTTCGACGCCACCGCAGCTGGGATACTCGTGTAGGTCGGGATTATCGCCTGGGCAGCGGCCGGGTTGGCCGCGGCGTACGCGAGCGACGTATTCATAGCGGTGACGAACCGGGTGACTAGCGCCGGGTCGCTACTGATCTCCTTCGAGGTAGCGAAGTAGCCTGCGACCATTTCCGAAGGCTGCTCGCCCTCGAAGAGCGGGCTGAGCAACTTGCCTCCCTTCGCCTGTATGGATGACACGAACGGCTCGACTTCTGTCACGGCTTGCACCTGGCCCGAAGTCAACGCGGCAGGCATTGTCGGGAACGCGAGGGCTACCACATGTACCGACGAGGGCGCCACGCCATTGCGAAGCAGTATGGCGTCTAGAGCCAGCTCGTTCTCGCCCTCGGTGGCGTTGGCGGCGATGGTCTTGCCGGCGAGCTGGGAGATCGTGGTGATGCCGCTGCCGGCGCTGACGAGGATTCCGGACCAGGCGG
>JAKAZH010000004.1 GCA_021815935.1 Actinomycetes bacterium | reverse complement strand
CTATGGGGTTTCTCAATAACGAAGCGGTCACAGATGAAGGTTTCATCCATTCCGACTTAGACCGCTCCCGAGGCGAGAACACCGACTATTACATTGTAAACAATACAGCTGACGTAAACGACTGCGCGACCCTGCGAAAGGTGAGACTGCAGCCCGGCGCAACGATCGCAGAACTAGACTGCTACGAACTCTGCCACCGGTCACTTTATCCGGAGGCGGAAGTGCAGTTAGAACTTTTGCTTTCAAGTCATCAGCCACTGGTCGAAATCTCTGCTCTGGCCAGAGGTCCGGAGGCTTCGCCAGCTGCGGTATGGCATTTGCTGCGAGCCGCGTTTCGTGACAGCAGAGTGACAAATGAAGTTTGGTTCTTCTGTCTCGTTGTTTCGACATACAGCAGTCTCGCGAGCAATCTTGGCCCAAGTTTCATGAAAATCGTTGGCGACGACGTATCGATCGATGACGGAAGAGTAAACGCAAGCGTGTTGCTCCGTCCCGTGATATTTGACACGGCAACCTTTCTTGACACGATGTTGGATGATTTCGGACGGACAGAGGGACGGGATCGGAGGCGCCTGGAACGATCGCTGTTCTTCTTTAGCGAAGGGCTCGAAGAAAGCGCAATGTCCCCAGCGGTAGCATCCTTCCGATCCGAAAGCGTACGTAGGTCGACCCAGCGGTGAGCGCTCGACCCGGCTACGCCGCAACACAACATCCTTCGGTTCCTTTAGAGGTCAGCTATGACTTACTTCCCTACGTGGCCTGCGATGTAGGGGTCCTACGAACTGGGTAGTCGACTTGAAGTCCTGATGGTTCCTGCCTGATCTCGGCTGGAGAGCCTGGTTTGTTATGAGGGGTCCGATGGCAGCCGGTTGTTAGATGTGGATGCGGTGGGGGGTGGTGGGGGAGATGAGTCGGTTGTCTCGGCTGGTGGTTGGGATGGGGATGTCGGTGTCGCCGGCGAGGTCTGAGATTTGGCGGAGGGTGGTGGTGTCGGCGATGCCTGGGAGGATGATTTTGTGGGTGAAGAGGGTGAGGAAGCCGTCGGCTTGTTGGTGCCAGCGGTGGCGGGCTTGGGATAGGTCTTGTAGGCAGGCGAGGATGGTGAGTCCTTGGCTGCCGCCTTCGGCGATGGTGGCGGTGAGGTCGGGGAGGGGGGCGATGTGGGCGAGTTCGTCGAGGGTCCAGAGGAGGGGTGGCCGGGGTTTGTGGTGGTAGGTGTGGGTGCGTATTTGGTCGAGTAGGGCGATGATGAGGGGGGCGTGGAGTTGGTGGTTGGTTCCGGTGGGGCAGAGGTAGATGGTGTCGGTGCTGGTGGGGAAGGTGGCGGGGTCGAGGTTCGGGTTGCGGGTTGTGTCCAAGGCGGTGTTGGTGTTGTAGGCGGCGAGGAGGCTGTCGGCGGTGGAGAGGATTCCTGAGAGTTCTCGGGGGTCGGTTTTGGTGACGCCTTGTAGGACGTCGGCTGCGAGGGTGGCCTCGGCTTGTTGGAGGGCGGTGAGGGGTTCGAGGAGTTCTCGGCGGTGTAGCCAGGCGGTGACGGCGGGGAGTCCTGTGTTGTTGAGGGCTGCGGCGTGTAGGAGGGGGGCGAGGACGGCTTGGGCTCTTTCGATCCAGTGGGTTTCGCCGTTGTGGCGGTCGGGGCGGGCTGCGCCGGCGAGGGCGTGGGCGGTGGCGACGGCTTGGTCCCATTGTTGGCAGCCGACTACGGGCGACCAGCGGAGCGGTTCGGCGCCGGCGGGTAGGGGTGTCTGTCGGTTGGGGTCCCAGATGTAGCAGCGGCCTTTGTTGGCGCGGGTTTTGATGGTGGCGGTGATGATGTCGGCTTTGGTGGAGGTGACGACGGCGGGGCCTGGGTGTCGTGCGAGGTTGGGGATGGCGAGGCGGGTGGTTTTGCCGGATCGGGGCGGCCCGAGGATGAGGGCGTGGTGTTCGGCTCCGCCGTATACGGGTCCGTTGGTGCCGTAGCCGAGGTAGAGGCCGGGCCATCCGGCAGGCCGGGCGGTGCCGGGTGAGCGGTTGGGGGTGGGGTTGTCGAGGACGGCTGCCCGCGCGAGGCGGGCGAGGTGGGCGATGGCGGGGTTGGCGATGGCTGGGTTCATAGGTGGAGTCCTTGGTCGTGTTCGAGGTTTTGGTGGTGGTCGATGGCGTAGCGGGCGAGGTCCCATTCGTTTCGCTGGGCGGGTTGTTCGGGTCGCGGTCCGAGGGGCTGGTCGGGGGTGGTGATGTGATGGTTTTGGCGGTAGGTGGCGACGCGGGCGGCGTCGGCCGCCCAGCGGTCCCGGTCGGCTCCGTGGGCGGGGGGTGGTGGGCCGATGCTGTTGAGCGCCCATGCGGGCGGGTCCGCGGCGAGCACAGCTTCTAGAACGCCCGGCGCGTGGGTTTGCTCGCCGGCGAGGGTTTGCGCTCGGCTGGTGTTGAGGGTTTCGGTGAGCTGGCTGATGGTGTCGGGGTCTGGGCTGCGGGTGATGGGGGTGGTGTGGGGGGTGGGGCCGACGAGGTAGAGGCTGGTTTGGTTGCGTGCGCGCGATAGGGCGACGTATCCGGCTTCTCGGTAGAGCTGGTCGGATCCGAGTAGGTAGGCTTGGTCGACTGTGGCGCCTTGGGCTTTGTGGATGGTGGTTGCGTAGTTGTGGGTGAGGTGCCCGGCGGCGAGGTAATCGTGGGGGAGGCTGATTTGTTGGCCGTCGGGGGTGGTGATGGTGGCCTGGTCGGCGGTGATGTCGGCGAGTTGTCCGGTGGTGCCGTTTCGGACTCCTATGCGCCGGTCGTTTCGCAGGCAGAGGATCTGGTCGCCGATCGCGAAGGCCCGTCCTGCGATTTGGATGTCGGGCCCGTGGAGGCGGTGTTGGTTTCGTTGGTGGGTTCTTGCGCGGCGGTTGAGGTCGTCGACGTCGTCTCGGTGCAGTGCGTACATGGCGGCTGTTTGCTCGGGGTGTCTGGCGGTGTGGTTGGCCCAGTCGTCTGTTAGGGCTTGGCGGGCGGTGTCGGCGTCGGCGGCGAGGGTGACTCGGTGCTGGTCGATGTAGGCGGTGACGGCCCGGGCGACGGAACCGGAGCGCAGCTGGCTGAGGGCGTCTCGTTCCCACGGCTGGCTTTGACGGCGGTTGGTGGTGAGCGCGATGGGGTGGAGGCGGCGGGTGAGGGCGGCGAAGACGCCCCCGGCTTGGATTTCGGGGAGTTGTTTGTGGTCTCCGACTAAGACGATTTGGGCTTTGCTGCGCTCGGCGTGGTGTAGGAGACGGTCGAGTTTGCGGGTGCCGATCATGGCGGCTTCGTCTATGACGATGACGGTTCGGGGGGCGAGGCCGCCGAGCGGGCCGGGCGTGTCGAGGTCGGCGAGGAGCCGGTCGACGGTCTGGGAGGCGATGCCCGCGCCGGCTTGGAGTTCGGCGGCGGCGCGTGCTGCTAGGGCTGCGCCGATGACTTGGCGGCCGTCTGCCTGCCACGCGGCGCGCGCCGCGTCCAAAGCGAACGTTTTCCCGCTTCCGGCCCGCCCGACGACGATCTGGACGCCGGCGGCCGACTGGGTGAGTTGTTCGACCATCGCTTTCTGCTCTTCGCTGAGCGACGGCCGGTCTGCGAGGGCGGCGTCGAGCGCGGCGCGCGCTACGGGCGGGCGTCGTTCCGCGGCGCGTGTCTCGGCTTGGGTGATGACTCGGTGTTCGGTTGCGATGAGCTCGGCGGTGGAGTACCGCCGGTCGCCTGCGGGGCTGGTGGTGTCGAGCGCGACGATGTCGGGTCGGGCTAGCAGCCGGTCGGCTTGTAGGCGCAGGGCTGTCGGGGTGGCGCCGTCTGGGTGGGAGACGGCGAGCTCTTGGAGCACGGCGCGCCGGTCGAAGCTGGAGGTGTTCGCTGTGAGCCCTTCGGGGCCGGCGAGTCTGCCTTCGACGCCGACGGCCTCGCGGGGAGCGCGTGGCGTCGACGTGGTCGGGTGAAGTTGGAGGTTGGCGGCACGCTGGCGCCAGTCGTTTTGCAGGTCGGCGAGGGTGTGGGTTCGGTCCTTCGCGGGGCGGGTGGCGAGGGTTGCGGTGCGCGCGGCTGTCGGGCTGTGAACGCCGAGACGGTCTAGTTCGCTGGTGATCTGGGCGCGCCGGGCGGAGAACGCCTCGATGTGGCCGGGGGTGACGCCGGCGATGTCGGCGACCCCGCGCCGTATCGGCCCCCACTGCACTCCGAGGGTCTCGGTGAGCGCGGATCGCAGGGACGCCTGGTAGAGGTAGCCGGCGGTTTTCGCCCACGCGTAGATCGGCCTGCCGTAAAGACTTGACCATGCCCCGTCGACTCCCCGGGTGACGTTCGCGGCGACGACGTGACTGTGCAGTTGCGGGTCGCCTGCGCGTGAGCTGCGATGAGCGAACACCGCGGCGGCGACACCTTGGCCGGCGATCGTGACGGCGCCGGCGTGGCCTCGACGGGCGCGTACCGCTTCTGCTTCGACCGCGTCGATGGTGTCGGTGACCGCCTGGTCGTGGGCGGCGGCGACCGCGTCGGCGATGGCAGGCTCGGAGAGCGCCCACAGGAGGCTGACCGATTTCGGGGCGGAGAACGTCAGGTCGAAACCGGTGACCCGGCCGGGCCGGTCGGGGTCTCGTAGTAGTGGCGTGCCGTCCGTGGGGTGACGCCCGGAGAGCACGGCCCGGAAGTCTGCGGGGGTGACGGCGCCGGCCAGTCCGAGGGTCGCGGCGAGCGTCCCGGTCCAGCGGCCGGCGGTCTCGTCGGGGTGAAGGTAGTAGTCGTCGTGTCCCGAGGCGAGGTCAAGGTAGTAGTCCTCTCGCCCCGCGGTGAGCTTGCCGATCGAAAGCATTTCAGGGTCCCGGTCTCAGGCTGCGGTCAGGTTGCGGCCGGCGGTGAGGCTGCGGCCGGCGGTGAGGCGGCGGGCGGCCCTGGAACGCAACGCACGGACTGTCGCGGGGTCGGTGCCCATCACCGCGGCGGCGTCCGCCGTGGAAAGCCCCGACACCCGTGTCAAATACAGGGCTCTCGCGGACCGGAGGCTGAGAATGCCGGATGTGACAGCCTGGTTGACCTCCCCGGCGAGAACCTCGAGGGCCGGGACGGTCGCGGCAACACCGCCTGCGGTGTCGCGTGTGGTGCGCGGTGTGGTGGCGCGTGCGGTGCGCGGTGTGGTGTCGGGGTGGAGCGGCTCGAGGAGAGCCTCCGTGCGGCGGTTTCGGGTGCGGCGGTCACGGACGCGTCCCCAAGCCCGGTCGACGATCGCGAGTCCCGGCCGGGGCCCCGGTGGGAGGCGTCCCGGGTCGGTGGTCGCCGCCCAGCACTCTGCGAGGAGTTCCGCTTCCATGTCGTCGAGGTCGCGGCGCGCTTCTGGATGGCGGGCCCAGCAGGCGACGATCCATGACAGTCTCGGGGCGAGCGCCGCAACCACGGTCAGCTGCGCCCACTCGTCGCCGGTCGAGGCGTGGCGGAGGAGGGCGGCGACGATAACGTCCCGTTCGGCTGGCGTGGCCTTTCGGGCGGTATCGGCGACAGCGGCGGGGGAGGCGCCCCAAACCTCGAAACGCCGGTCGCCGTCACGCCAGGCTGCGCCGGCAGCGACCGCCGGCGGGCGGGCGCCTGCGGAGGCGACATGATCGACGAGAACAGCGATGGCGGAACGACGCGCAAGGTTCATGGCTTGCACGTTGACGGGCGACCCCGGATGCAACCTCGGACCGCAACCCTGACAGAACGTCCGATCCGGAAAAAAGTTCGGATTGGACCATCCACAGAAAAGTCCAGGTCAAACCCCTATTGGAGTATCTATTGCACCACGCCCGGCGCTAGCCCCGGCCCGTAGTGGACCCGAATGCGGGGCCGGGATGCGGCCAGCGAACCCGGGGTGGCCGGCTATCGGGGGCGTTTCGGCGGCCCTCGCCCGGAGGGTGCAAAGCGTCGGAATCCCCCCGCCTGAAGGGGGCGAGACGCTACGCGCCGGGAGGTCTGATGACGCGAACCGAAACCACCGGGCGAGAAAGGTATCGCTCGGACCTTCATGATCAGAGCCCGACGATCAGCCGCGGCCTTCTGAGGGGCGCGATCTCAACCGGAACGGGTTGAAAGAATGGTTGGAGCGATTCCAGAAGGGAAGCGACACCCCAGCGTCGCTTCCTACCCGCCATCGGCCGCATCCCGAAGCCGGAGTCAAGAGCGGCCCGCAGGGCCGTCCCGAAGGGACGCGAAGCGCCCTTGACGCCAGGCCAGGGATGTGGCACCACACCCGCCGAAGCATTCGTCTTCGGCTACCCCGAACGGGCAGCCGGCCGGCCTGACCCCACTACGGTGGAACTGTGTGGAAGATCTTGCATGGCCCGTGCAGCCAGAAAAATGAGACCGGGATCGACAAGCTCGGCAGGCGGCAAACCCCCCGCCTTGAGCTGGCAGACTCAGACGTTGGATAGAGACCTGATGGCGTAGCTGCTGCGCTTTTTTCCTTGCGTGCTCGCTGCGTTCGGGCGCTTCGAAGACATCGAGCGGCGACGTTGGTTACCCGAGGGAGTGCAGTACCTAGGGTTACCGTGTTCGCCGCTGGCTACCTATGGCTCAGTCCTGACAGCGTTTCCGAGAGACATGCTCGCCAACTTCATCTCAGGGCGACGTGTAAGTAATGTCGAGTGCCGTGGTGACCCCCGAGCAGCTGGACCTAGTTCTGCGAGCTATCTACGATGTGGCGGACGGTCGTGCCCTCCAGTCTGTGAAGGTCAGCAAGGTAGCGCAATATGCGGCGGTCCCCGACCGTCTCGTCTGGGAGAGTCTGAGCGGTTTCGATGGCTGGGTCGTGGCGGATCCCGCCGAAGGGGTTTACCTGACTGGGAAGGGAGTCGAGGCTGTCACTCGCATCTCGAGCGACGTCATCGAACGGCCGCTCGAGGAGCGGTGGTCCGCCATGGAGTTCGCGATACTCGAACGAACTCAGCGGGCCGAACGCCTCGAAACACCAGTCGATGAGTACGTGACAAGCGACTTGCTTGGGCTCCGTCAGCCGGAGTTCCTGCGCGTCGCTGCCGCGATGCTCGATCAGGGGTGGCTTCAGGGAGGTGCAATTCGAGTCGCGGAAATCCTCGCTCCCATCGATGTCAGAATCGAAGGGCTGACCACTGCCGGGCGGGCAGAACTCCGTCGCCGCTGGCCGGCACGGCCGGCAGACATGGTGCCGGTAGCAGCAGAGTTGGTCACCAATGAGGTCAGGGCCAGTGTCGAGGGGTTCCTAACAAGGTTCGACCATGCCCTGGATGCCGGCCAGCTTGACGCGCTTGACAAGGACGTTCGAACCGAGGTCGCGACCGACGTCGAGTGCCTTCGAATGCAGCTGCGCTCGCCTCGACCGAAGCGACGGGTGTGGGCGTCGCTGCTCAACGCGATCGGCACTGTCCTGGTCCAGAGCGCTGCGGGCGTGGTCGGTGCGGAGGCGCTGCAACTGCTTAACCAGATCCACTTGTAAGTCCCTTCGGATTAGTCACGCTGTCGGGAGATGGCGGCCAGTCGTTCTCAATTAATCCCGGTTGACGAAGCGACCGTTCCGGCCAGGCGTTGTCGATCCCGGCGAGGGGGTGTCGGCGAAAGGGCCTCGCCGGAGCGGCCGGGCCGGGAAAGTGCTCGGTGACTGGGCCTTTCGATGAGCCGACACGGCACTTAGATTTTCGCATCGAGACCGGCGAGGGGCCCCGGGCGCGTTGCTGGCTGGTCGGCGTTGTAACAGACGGCTTGCCGGGACGAAACGCGCAACGTGTGAGGGGTGTCCGTGACGAGCGACCCAGCTGCGCGCAGTTCCGGGGCGGGCTGCAGCCCCGACGGGGACCTGATTGCGCGTGTGCAGCTATGACACTCATGGTCCCAGCGCCACGGTCGAATCCGACGGAGCGTGTCTCAGCGAGGGCCTATTCTCATGTGAGCGCCCGAAGCCGTCGGCGGCCAACAACATTGATGAGGGGTATCGCGGTATGTCACTCAAGCCGCTTCAACAGACCTGCGTTCCGAGGAAGGACGTTAAAGCCGGGACGGTCTCAGCGGTGGACTTCGCCGCCCGCTTGGAGCAGGTAGTCGCCGACCCAGCCGCTTACGCCGACTACGGCGACCCGGAACGGTTCTTCGCTCTCACCTATCCGACGAGCGGTATGAAGCGCCTGCTGACCGGTGTGTTCGGCCGGCTGTCAGAGCAATGGTTGCCCGGCGCGGAGAACCCGGTCCTTCGATTCCAGACGTCCTTCGGGGGTGGAAAAACTCACGGGTTGATAGCTGCGTACCATGTGGCGCGGGGTTTCCGGCCGGGCGTTGAGTTCTTCGATCCTGGGCTTGACGAATCCAAGATCCCCGCTGACACTCAGGTGTCGGCGGTCGTAGGCGAGCAGTTAGACCCGGTGAACGGGGTCGACATCGGCGGCGTTACGGCGTACACGCTGTGGGGTGCCATCGGGGCGCAGCTCGGGCCGGAAGCCTGGCATGTCATGAAGGATTCAGACGGGACGCGAACGGCGCCGGGTACCGGAACGATCAAGAAGATGTTGGCCGGCAAGCCGACGGTGGTGATCATAGACGAGGTTGCGCAGTATTTGCGCACGGTTTCGACGTCGGCGTCCGAGCAGGTCCGCGCTTTGGGCGGGAGCTTGCCGGCGTTCTTTAAGTCGCTGTTCGAAGTCGCAGCAGAGAAGGGGAGTCGGCTGGTCGTCGTGGTCACTCTCGCAGGCGAGAAGGATGCTTACGGTAAGGAGACGGACGAGATCTCGCGGCTTCTTGACACGGCGGTCGGGGAGGCCAGCAGCGTATTGGCCCGCCAGGAGGCCGTGCTCGTTCCTGCAACAGACGACGAGATCGCAGCGATCCTGCGCCGTCGCCTCTTCGAGTCGATCGATCAGGACGGCGCCGATGCCGCCGCCGACGCTTACCGCCAAATGTACGAGCATCTCGTCGCCGCCGGCGAAACCCTCCCGTCCGGCGCGTCGCAACCCGCCACGTACGCGGAGAAGATTGCTGCCAGCTACCCGTTCCATCCAGAACTGGTCAGGGTCCTCGACTCGCGTATCGCTACCATCCCGACCTTCCAACGCGCCCGCGGAGCGCTGCGCCTCCTGGCCGCCTCCATCCAAGCCGTATGGGACGCCGGGTCCGACTCTGTAATGCTCAACGTGGCGGACCTACCGCTTGGGTCGGACAAGGTTCTCTACGAACTGACCGAGCGACTGGGCAAGGAGCGCTTCCGCCAGCCTGCCGGGGTCGACATCGCTGGGGTGTCGGCCCATGCGGTTGAGGTGGACCACTCCCGTTTCGCCGGCAAGCCGTTCGCCACTCGGGCTGCGACATGCGTATTCCTGCATTCCCTTGAACAGGTCTCGACCGTCGGCGCCGGCCGGGGAGATTACCTGCTCGGCTCGCTGCGCCCCGGTGACACAGCCGAGGTCTACGACGAGGCTCTCTCCTCGCTGTGGGCTGTCGCCTGGCATCTGGCGTATGACAACGTCCGGTGGCGTTTCCAAATCGAGGCTAACGCATTGGCAGTGGTGGAGGAAGACGCTAAGAATATCGCCAAGTCGGCAGTGACCGAAGAGATGGAACGAAAGGTGAGCCAGGCTTTCGCGTCCATCGGGGGCCGGGTGAAGGCCATACATGAGCCGGCTGGCCCTTCCGATATTCCCGACGAAGCGTTACTGCATCTGGTCATCGCCCACCCTGACGACACGGCCGCCTCGGTCCCGAACGCGTCCAGCCCGCTACCGGCCCCGTCGAAGATCCGCGAAATCGCCCAAAAGGCAGGTATTGGTGCCAACAACCGCCGGCACCGCAACGGCGTCGTGTTCCTCTGCCCGGACCCCCGGCAGGTCGAGCCGCTCAAGGCGACGATCCGACGGCAGATGGCATCCGAAAATATCCTTGGCTCTGAGACCCGCAGGCAAGCGCTCGGGCCGGATGTGATCAAACAGATCCAAGACATCAAAGATGCCGGAGACGTCAAGGTCGTGATAGCCGTGACGCGCTGCTATTCGAACTTGTACTACCCGGCCCGGGACAGGGCCAACGACGATCTGCACCACTACGAACTGCCCGCCAAAACCAAGGGGGAAGTGCACGGCAAGGGCCATTCCCAGACCCAGTCGATCCTCGACACCCTCCGGTCGTTAGGCAAGGTCAAGCCAGCCGACCCGGCCATCGCCCCCAGCTACCTTCGCTCCAAGACGTGGTCCGCCCAGGACGAGATCACTCTCGACAAGGTTAACGACTGGTTCTGGGTCGACCCGTCGATGGAAATGCCGATCGATACCACCCGTATCGTCGAGTGCATCCGAGCCGGTGTCAAGAACGCCGAGTGGGTCTACTACGAGGCCGACACCCAAAAAACGTGGACTGACCGTGACGCGCCGCCGCCAGTGCGCATCAGCGCCGATTCCTACCTGATGACGCTACAGCGTGCCGTCGAAGCCGGCGTCATTGCCACCCAGCTGACAGCGGCCCTCGTCGAGCAGATTGTCATCTCGGCTGGCGGCCAACTAAACGGCAGCGGCCTTTATGACCGAGTCGCCGAGGAGACCGGTACACGGCCCACGAAGAAGGACCTCGCTGCGATCCTTCAGCGCGTCGCGGTCGGAGCCGCCTCCCGCCTCGCTGTCGTCGACGGCGAGCCCGAAGCGGGCAAGTCTCAGTTGACCGCCTCGCAGATCGACAAGACCCCACACGACCGGGTGACTTTCATGACCCGACCGGCCGCTGTCAACGCCGGGATCGTCGCCCAATCCGTCTCGAGCGGACCGGCGACCGTTGCTGCCGACGGTCCCGCTGCTGTCGCATTTGCGAAAGCCGCCGAGAAGGCGCAGGAGGTCACCGACGCACGCGGAGTCTCTTGGGTGCGAGTCACCGCCAGCGCCGACCCCGGCGAAGGGGTCAGCGACCTCAAGGCCCTCGGGGCTGTAATCGCGATGACGGCAAGGCTGGACTTCACCGCTGAACTCAGCGTGGACCTCGGGCTGCCACACGGAGGAGCCTCCGTCTTCTTCGACGGCCCCGGCGGCGACTACCAGAAGCTTGAGAGCGACCTGATGCGTTTCGCGGCTCACGCCGGGGAAGCACAGGGCACTCTCGCCCTGACCGCATCGACCCGCGACGGCAGCCCGCTCACCCCCGGGGTCGGCGACTGGCAGACTCTCGCAACAAACACCGCCACTCTCAACCCCGGCCACGTCACTGTCGAAGCCGAAGTCGTCACGAAGGTAAGTTAATGACGACGCCCAAGGTGGCCCACCGCGGCTTTCGTCTTCAAGTCGAACCGGCCGACACCGACACGTACGGCGTCCGCCTTGAAGAGACCAACGGCATCCCTGACCACACCACGGTCGTCGCGCACCTCAGCCCGGATCGCCTCACCCCGTTCCTTGGAGCTCTTCGCTCCGCATTGCGCGACTCCGGACACGCTCCGACCATCGTCGGGCCGAGCCGACGAAAACCAGTCCCCCTCGGCGAGGCCGCCGCCGTCCGCCTCGCCCTGGCCGTCAACGCCGCCGCGCCGCTCAATCGGCCGGTGCGCCGCCTCACCGTCATAGAAGGCGTCACCGCCATGAGCGACGAGGAGGCCTACTACTGGTACTCGAAGACCAGACGACCCGACAGCGGACCTCGGGCCCTGCGAGCCCTGCGTATCCTTCTTGCTGACGACCACCGCAGCGGCATCACCGCATGACCGACAGCATCGCACGTCCGCGTGTCCTGATTGAAGACTGGCTACCCATCCAAGAGCTCGGCATCGAATCGCGCCGCGAATCAGCGCCGATCCCTGGCCAGTTCCCGAAGCTGAAAACCCTTCACGTGTGGTGGGCCCGCCGGCCCCTCGCAGCGTCCGCTGGCGCGATACTAACCAGCGTCCTTCCGACATGGACAGAGCAACTCGCCGCAACCTTCGACGATCCCCGCACCGCCACTGAGGTCGCATACCGGAAATGGGTCCTCCACCTATGTGGCGTGTGGGGTGACCCGGTCGAAGCCAAACGCCAGGCTGATCGCAATAAGCAAGAAGGTGTTCGAACCACGGCAAACCCCTACGGCTACAAGCAGGCGTTTAAAAACAGCCCCAGCCCAGCGGATCTCCAACTCCTCCACCAAATACTCGAGGAGACCTGGGGGGAGCTTCCGAAGGTCACCGATCCCACTGCTGGCGGGGGCACAATCCCCTACGAGGCCGCCCGCTACGGCCTTCCTGTCACCGCTAACGATATTAACGCCGTCGCGGCCGCCATCCTCCGCGCTGGGGTCGAGGTGACCGCCCGCTACGGCCAGGACCTCAAGCCGCACCTAGAAAAGTGGGGAGGCGAACTTGTTCGCCGCTGCACCGATCGGCTCGCCTCATATTTCCCGAGCGGCAATGGCGAAACAGTTACCAACTACATCTTTGCCAGAACCGTTTCTTGCCCTCGTACCGGCAAACCAAGTCCGCTGTCACCCAACTGGTGGATATCCAAAGCGAGCGGTGAGGAGTGGGCCGTCGAGGTCGTAACACATCGTGAAGGCGTCGAGCTGGACGCACCCGAGTTCGACGTCCTCCGGGGCCGAACTGCTATCGAGTCCGACCCTGACGAGGGCACTGTATCCGGCGGAAACGGAATCTCCGTCTGGGATGGACTTCCGATCGATGGCGATTACATCAAGGCCGAAGCACAGGCTCACCGCATGGGGTCAATCCTCTATGCCGTCGCTGTTCGATATCCGGCACCTCCAGGCAGCCGGGCAAGATCGACACGCGGCTTCAGAGCGCCCACCGCTGTCGACCTGGATGCGCTCGCCGCAGCTGAAGCCGAAACCGCCCGGCTCCTGCCGTCCTGGCTGGCTAACGGTATCGTGCCAGGAGAAAATTTCCCTGCTCCAGCGCCTAATCACGACATCCGACCATACGGGTTCCAGCGGTTTATCGACTTCTTTTCACCCAGGCAACTTCTGGTACACGCGACATTTGTCGAAGAGTATGACCGAATAGTTTCTGACATCATTGAAGACCTCGGGCAGAACAAAGGTGCCGCGGTGGCGGCGCTGTTGGCCCTAATGCAAGGCAAGGCACTCAACTGGAATGCACTATCATCGTCCTGGGATACGTCGAGAGACAAAATTCGCTCCGTATTTGACACGCACTCCATCTCATTTAAATGGTCGTACGCCGAGTTCGAGGGTGCAAACGAACTCTATCCATGGTGCCTTGCTCAACTCGCTGACGCTTATGACGAGATCTGCTTCCTTTATTCCCCCAGTGTGCTTGGACGCGGACGCCAGATCGGGCCAGGTTCGACGGCCGATCTAGCGCATAACGTTCCTGGCAATGTCGATGTCACTAGAGGAAACGCTGCCAGCCTCGGCATCGAATCTGGATCTCAGGTGCTCGTCTGTATTGACCCGCCTTACTACGACAATGTCATGTACGGAGAGATCTCAAACTTCTTTGGGGTGTGGGAGCAGCGCACGGTCGGGAAGGTATGGCCCGATATCACCCCAGGTGGCTTGGCTGACGAAGTGAATGAGGCAGTCACGAACGTAGGTAGGTTTCGAGATTTCGGGAGGCGACAGAAGGAACTCGCCAATGCTGACTACCAGGCGAAGATGCAGTCGATCTTTGCTGAATGCAGCAGAGTCCTGCGGGCAGACGGCGTGCTGACGGTCATGTTCACGCACAAGAAGGCCGAAGCCTGGGACACGCTCGGTATGGCGCTCATGGAGGCGGGCTTTGAGATAGCCACATCGTGGCCGGTGAACACCGAATCCGAGCAGTCCCTGCATCAGGCGAGGAAGAACTCTGCCGCGTCGACCATCATGCTCGTGTGTCGCAAGCGGCTCAAGGGCACCGTCGGGCAATCGGTGTTCTTCGAGGATCTTGTTCCTGAGATCAAAGATGCTGCGCGTAACGCCGTTGCCCGATTCGAGGCGGACGGGATCACCGGGGTCGATCTCCTTCTCTCGACGTACGGGCCGGTGCTGTCGGTGATCTCTTCGGCGTGGCCCGTGTATTCCTCAGAGGCCGACGCTGACGGCAACGCCCGGCTGCTCCGCCCAGAGGAGGCATTAAACGTAGCCCGCGAGGAGCTGGTGCAGGCACGCAGGCGGGCTTTAGTCGGCCGGCAGGTCACGTTCGATCCGGTTACGGACTTCTGGCTGATTGCGTGGGAGATGTTCCGGGCGGAGGAGTTCCCTTATGACGAAGCCCGTCGCCTGGCGTTAGCTGTCGGCGGCCAGGATCCTGAGGGTCTTGCGGCTGTCGGGTTGCTCAAGAAGAAGTCCGGGACCGTGGTCATCCAAACTCCGCTCGAGCGTCGCCGTCGGGTCCTTCGCCCTGTGCAGGACGGGCAACTTGAGGATCGTCCCCTCATAGACGTCCTGCACGCATTGCTCATCACCGCCGACATTGACGGGCTCGCTGCGGCTAAGGCGTTGATGGACCGCTTGGGGCTCAGCGCCGATCAGAGGTTCGTGGCTCTGATTCAAGGGGCCGTTAACGCGCTGCCCCGGACGAAGATCCGGGGCGAGCTGATTCGCTCCGAAGCCCGAGTGCTCGACGCCATGGTCACGGCTTATCTCCCGTCGGTGCGCCTGCCTCAAGATGAGCCGTCGACGACCCTTTTCGACCCGGACCAGTAAGACGCCCGTGCCCGGATCGTTCGCTGAGATTGCTGACACAATCCGCCCTTCGTATTCCACGGCGGACGATGTCGTGGACGGCTTTTACGTGCCTCTGCTGACCCGTGCCGTCACTTACGATCGGGTCGCCGGATACTTCACGTCTTGGGGTCTGGCCGTCGCTGCACGAGGCCTCGCCGAGTTCGTGGGCGGCTCCGGCACCATGCGCTTGATCGTCGGCGCACAGCTCCAACCCGACGACGTGGCCGCCATCGAAGACGGAGCGGACCTTGCTCGGGTGGTTGAGGAGCGGCTAGCGGCGGGTGATCTGTGGAGCGACCTCGATGAGGTCCGCTCCTACCGACTGAATCTGCTGGCGTGGCTCGCCCGGCAGGGACGCCTCCAGATCAAGGTCGGCGTGCCGCGACGACCTGACGGAAGTCTTATCCCTGCGACTGAGACCGACGACTACTTCCACGACAAGTTCGGGATCTTCACCGACCACGAAGGACGGCACGTCGCGTTCATCGGCTCCAACAATGACTCCTTGCATGGCTGGATGGCCAACTCGGAGTCCTTCAGCGTCTTCCCGGAGTGGTCCCCGGCATGGGGCTGGAATGGCACCGACCTGGTCGGCCGTTTCGAGCGCTACTGGGACGATGAGCACTCCGCCGGATGGGCAATCATTCCTCTGTCTGCGGCTGTGCGTGACGGTCTACTACGCGTCGCTGAGGTCACCGAGGCTCCGGCCGGTCCCGACCCGGAATACAAGCAGGACCGTGCAGGCGATGAACCGGTCATTACCCCAACCGCGAAGCCTTCACCTGCTGATGCGGTCGGCCCGCTCGACATTCTGGAGTTACTCGAGCAGCCGTCGCTCTTTCCTTTTACCGGGGTCATGTCAGCTGGTGTTCTCCCCCTGCCGCACCAAATGGCGGTGATAGATAGGGCGGTGAGGACGTTTCCACGCGGCTACCTCTTTGGCGATGAGGTTGGGCTTGGCAAGACGATCGAGATCGGGCTCACAGTGCGGGAATTGATGCTCTCCCGTCAAGCGGAGCGCGCCCTGCTGCTGGTGCCGGCCGCGGTACTCGTGCAGTGGCAAGAGGAGTTAGCAGAGAAGGTGGCGCTGTGGGTTCCCCGCTGGACCGACGGTCACTGGGTGTGGCCAGACGGCACAGAGTCCCCAGCTAAACCGGGGGACCCGTGGGCGTCCAAGGAACCGGTCGTTCTCGCCTCGTCTCATCTCGCCAGGCGCGGGGAGCAACTGCCCAAGCTTCTCGCCGCTGCCCCTTGGGACTTGGTGGTGGTCGACGAAGCGCATCATGCGCGGCGCAGAGGCGGCAAATCTGACGGGCCCCCGAACACGTTACTCAGCCTTCTTCAAGAGCTTCACCAACGCGACGGCTGGCGAGCGCTCTATCTCGCCTCGGCGACCCCAATGCAAATGTATCCACATGAAGCATGGGACCTGATCGAGCTGTTCGACCTGCCCGGCTTCTGGGCGGAATCGGCGGAGAAGTTCGAGGCCTACTTTCGCGAGCTGAGCGTCTACTGGCCTAGCCGGCAGTGGAATTTCCTGGCCCGCATGGTCCGCGATAACTTCTCCGATCCTGCTACGGAGGCCAACCGGGCCCTTGACGAGGAGATTCTCACCAACGTCAAAGGACCGGATCGAGTGAACGTAATCTCAGGGGTCGGCTCGAAGTCCCGAGTCGTGATACGCGAGCGGTTGTGCAAGTCGACCGGCGACATGACGCAGGCGAACGCCCAGTGGGTCCGTCCCGTTGGAGAAAAGCCGGAACTCGCAGCACTTGTGAGCGCATGGCTATACACCAACAACCCGATGCGCGACCGCGTGTTCCGTAATACCCGGGACACTCTTCGGGCATACCGGAAAGCCGGTATCTGGCCCGAGGATGCCACCATCCCGGATCGCTTCGTCGACGACTGGCTCGTCGAGATGAGCGCGGTCGAAGAAGCCCTCTACTGCCAGGTACAGAACTACATACGGACCAAGTACGATCAGGCCCAACAGCTGGCGTCCGGTCAAGCCAAGAACGCTATCGGTTTCATCCTCACCGTCTACCGCCGCCGGCTCACGTCGTCGTTCCAAGCGATCGAGCGTTCGCTACGGCGCAGGATCGACGTCCTCGAAGGCCGACTGGACCCGAAGGCGTTCTTGACCGAAGACGACACGATCCTCGAGGAGTCAGCCCCCGACATCACCAACGCTATCCAAGCTTGGGCGCTCGACGACGAAATCCATGATCTCCGCAGGCTCACCGACTCGCTTGGCCGTGTGGCGGCGGGCGATGAGACCAAGATGACGCGACTTCACAAGATCGTCGACGATGCGCTCGCAGGCGGCCATCAGAGCGTCCTGGTCTTCACCCAGTACGCCGACACGATGGAGTACATCCGGGACCGCCTGGACGCCATATACCACGGCAGGATCATTGGCTACGCCTCCGGTGGCGGAACCATCCGCAGTCAAACCACTGGCGACTGGGAGAAGCTAACCAAACGCCAGACTAAGGATCTCTTCGCCGAGGCCAAGCGGGTGAAGGTGCTGGTCGGTACCGACACCCTCTCCGAAGGCCTCAACCTCCAGACCTGCGGGCGCCTCGTCAATTATGACTTGCCATGGAACTTCACCCGCGTTGAGCAGCGCATCGGCCGTGTCGACCGCATTGGCGGCCACCACCGGGTGGAGGTCAGCAACCTTCTCTACGACGGAACAGTGGAAACGACCGTATACCGGCGACTCATCAAGACGTTCGGTGGCTTCAACGCCGTGGTCGGGATCGCCCAGCCGGTGCTAGGCCAAGTCGAGCAGGTAATCCGGTCAGCATCGCTGGCCGACCACTGCGACCATGAAGGAGCACTGAATTCCGAACCCACCGCTACTCTCTTCGCATCCGACGGCGAACGACTCGGTTTGGACGAGGCCGTCGCACAGGTCATAGCGGCGGCGAATGAGGCCAGAGCGCGAACCCTCGCAGCGCTCGACACGCACGGCTCACCAGTAGGTGGCGTCACTTGGCCCGAAGCAAAGACCCTCGGAGACTTCTACGAAACTCTGATGGCCATCCCCGGTATAGCTGAGAGGCTCGAAACGACTGACCGGCCGGGCGTGTGGCGGATGCAGACAGCCGGAGGCGAGCGACTCGTCGCATTCGAACGCGACCTTGCGCTAGCGCTCGCCCCCGACGTCCAACTTCTCACATGGGGCTCACCTCTCCTCGACCAACTCGCCGATCACGCGCCCGACGAGCAAACGCATCTGCCCGTCACGGGGCGGTGACCGCTGCCACTACCGACCGGCATCACCTGACCGTACGTCGATAGCGCTAATGGGCGAGGTGGCACAGGGACCGGCCCCTGTGCCGCTGCGAAGTGAAGTATTCCGCAAAGTATGCCCCGCTATCAGCGCTTGATAGCCGGATCTGTGTCTGACAGCCCGGTGTCTGCTTATCGGCTGGGCGGGGGTCGCTGGCCGGCGAGGGTGCGGTAAAGGGCCGTTAGGGCTGCGGGCGGGTTGTCGGGGGTGTAGCGGCGCAGGGTGTCGCGCCATGCTTGTTCGAGGCTGTCAGCGTCGGGGTGCGCTCCGGCGGCGCGTAACGCCCAAGAGCCGAGTGTCTGGGATTGGGGTGTGACTCGCAGGCCGCGCTCGGCGGCCCAGGCGCCGAGGTTGGCGTCTCCGGCTTGGCAGGCTTTCGCGGCGAGCGACGCTGCGGTGTCGGCGACGGCGACTTCGATCTGTGAGCAGAGGAGCTCTTCGTCGGCCCATCGGCGGGTGCCGGCCGGGGCGTCGCTGAGCGGCTGGCCCCGCACGAGGCGGAGCGCTTCTGCGAGCGAGCGGGGATCCCCCGCGGCGGCGAGTCGGGTGAACAGGCCCCAGTCGGAGGTCACTTCTTGGAGGCTGTAGCCGGCGCGGCCGCCTTCGGGAACATGGCGAGCGCCGAGGATACGGCGCAGGGTGCTGGCGTAGGTGCGGACACTTTCCGTGCTGAGCGGCTGGTCCGCGTCGCCTGACAGCGGCTGGCGTAGAGCTTCGGCGGTGTAGCCCCTGCCCGGGTGCAGCGCAAGGAACACGGCGAGCTCGAGGACCGGACGTGACGTCGGAACCTCCGACGCCGGCCAGCCGGCCGTTCGAACCGTACCGAGTATTTCCACCGTGGGGATGTCGGCTTCTACGGCGGCGTCGGGATCGAAGTCAGGGAGAAGGGACGGCACGGACGCGGTTGGTGGGGCCGGGGTTGACGGCGTTTGAGAGGGAGTCGGGGCAGGCGTTTGGGTTGGCATGCGAGGTGGCATAGGTTCCGATGCGGTGTCGGTGTCGGTGTCGGTGGGCCGGGTCGACTGTCGTGTCCTGCCGTCGGCGTAGGGTTCGCAACTAGGGTCTGGCGTAGGGCCGGACCGGCGGCGGTCGTTTGATGGCGGGTCGGGTTTGCGGCGTCGCCTCATGAGGCTTGTGGCGCCGGCTCCTCCGGCTGCGAGGATCACGAGGATTAGGGCGACGGCGAGGGTCGGGAAGGTGGAGCCGCCGCGTGCGGCCGGGGTGGAGGCGTTGCGCTTCGTGCCGGGCGGCGTGCCAGGTTGGCTGGTGGCGGTGAGGGTCCGGATGGCTGCGGGCGTGGCCGATGCGCCTGCGGGCGTGTGGTAGGCGGCGCCGGGAATGTTGAGGGGGAACACTGCCGATCCGGTGGCGGTGACTGTGACGTTGATGGCGCAGTTCTCGGTGGCGGCGGCCATGGTGCCGGGTGTGACGGTGAGGGTGGCGGTGGTGATGTCGGCGGGCACTTGGAATGCGTAGCCGTCGGTGAACGCCCCGTAGCTGGGCCGGTCGGTGCCTAACCCGGGGAAGGTGGTGGCGGGGATCGGCGGTTCCCCTGGGACGGTGAGCGTGACGTCGGAGCCGGGCAGGGACGGGAAGCACATACCGGTTCCGCTGTTGGTGTAGGTGAGGCTGTTGAGTTTGGGGATCAGCCACGCTTGTTGTGGGTCGGCGGGTATGTCGCCGGGTCGGTCCGGGCCGAACCAGGTGAGGGTGACACCGGATAGCGATACTGGTAGGACGGCGTTGGGGGTGTAGCCGTCGGGGTCGGGGGTGGGTATGTCGTGTTCGGCGGCGAGCGGTTCGCGGACCTGCCAGGAGGCGGGATCACGGTATAGGACGGGCGGCTGGGGGCCTTCGCGGGTCATGCGGGTCAGGGAGAACGTCTGGGCGTAGCCGGCCGACGCGAGTTCGACGGCGACGTCTGTCGCAGTTCTGGGTACCGACGCCAGCCAGTAGCCCGGCGCGCCGTTGGCGCCGGTTGCTGTCTGCGCCGATCCGGCCACAGCTGACTGCTTTCCGCTGGGAGCGTTGGTGGGGATGGCGATGCGGGTGCCGTCGACGATCAGCGTCGCGGTGACTGGTTGCGGGCTGCCTGAGTTGTCGGGGCCGGCTGACCATTCGAGGCCGAAGTCCCACAGCTGCTGGCCGGGGCCAGCGGCGAGAACGGTGCCCGAAGTGTCGAGGCGGCTCCCGGTGGCGACGCCTGTGATCTGCCCGGCGAAGCGGTAACCGCGAAGTCGACCGTCAGCGGGTACAGCGAGGGTGGTCCCCGGGTCGCTCAGGGCCCGCACGCTGTCAGCGGCCACTGTCACCGACGGGGCGGCGGTGCTGGCGGCGGCGGTGACAGCAGGGAAGGACACTGCGGCGACCGCGCACACGGCGAGCGCTACCACGGCGGCGGCCGAGCGTCCCCTGTGACGTAGCCGACTTCGGGTCGAGGCCATCGTGACGGCGAATACTACGACAACCCGACGCGCGGCGCATGACTTTCTGCCTTCCGTGCTGCCGTGACGGCGATGGTGCTGTGTCGGAGTTGACAGGAGAAGGGGGCGTGGATATTTGCTGTCGCGTCCGGTCCTCTAGTCCGGGGTGTGGGCACCTCCGAGCGGTGCGGATCCGGTCGCCGTTTCGAAACGCTGTTCGCCGGTCGGCTACGTGGAGGGTTTGGCCGCGATGAGACTGCCTTGTGGTCGCTTCTCCTGGCCTTGCGCGGATCGTTGTAGTTTCGTGTGGATGGTGAGGCCGGCCCGCGCCGCGATCTTGGCGACTTCTTCTACGGTCATGTCGTAGGCGTCGAAGCTCACGGCGTGTCCGTATGCTTGGGTGATGGGCCGCTGCCCGTGTCCGACGTGGAAACCGACGAGCAGGTAGCCGCCGGGCGCGAGGACCCGGGCGAACTCGGCGAAGACGCCCCGCAGGTGTTGTGGCGGGGTGTGGATGGTCGAGTACCAGGCGAGGGCCCCGCCGAGGGAGGCGTCGGGTAGTTGTAGGTCGGTGATCGATCCGGTGTCGAAGCGTAGGTGAGGGTAGGTTCGCCGTGCTACGGCGATCATGGCAGGGGAAACGTCGACGCCGAAGACGTCCACGCCGAGCGAGTGCAGGTGGGCTGCCACGCGGCCGGTGCCGCAGCCGAGATCGCCGACAGGTCCAAGGGCTGCCGTGCGGGTCAGCTCGGCGAAGGTGGCCAGCATCGCCCGGTCCAGGGACGTTTCGGCGCGAAGGTCGGGGAGAAGCCGGGCGTAGTCGCCGGCGACGGTGTCGTAGGCCGCCCGAATGTCGAGTGAAGCCGGCGACTCAACCATCACCTGACACTACCGGCGCCCGTCATGTCGCATTGCGCCGAGGAGCGTCAGCGCGCAGCGAGACGCGGCGGGTCTGGGGATGCCTGAGGCTGTCGACGGTGTTCAGAAGCCGACAACAGGATCTTCGCAGAAGACGCGGTCGCCTGCCTGGACGGTGGCGGTGAGGCGACCGCCGAGCGCGTTGACGTAGCCGACCAAGATTGCCATTTCGACGTCGGCACTCCTGGTGCATATTCGGCTGGGAGGTGAGTGGTTTTACGACCGGACGTGAAGCGGGGTGCCCCCGTGCGACGCCGGCCCGCTGTTAGCAACCACGACCCTTTGCTGGGGCCAGATGGCGGGGTGCGGGCCGGTCCGGTGGATCTGCGCCAGGGCAACTTGGGGCTCGCTGGTGGTCAGCCCTCGGGCGTCGGGCGCGTGATCGGAAATATCGGGGGTGTTTCGTTTCTGGGTGTTTCGTTTCGGGGTGTTGTGACACAGGGGTGGGGGTGAAGTGTCGACTACTGATCCTTGGAGGTGTGTGGATGTACTCTGCTGCACTTGGTAACAGCATCATCGCTTTCGCTTTGGCGTTGATCAATCTGGCTGTGTGGGCGCTCGCCGTGGCGCGCGTCGCGTGGCGTCAGTCGACCGTGTGGTCGCACGGCTGGTGGTCTCGGGCGGGGTGGATCCTCGCTGCGAGCTACCTGACGTGGAGCCCGTGGCATGGGCTGGTAATACCGGTCGGCGCGGCCGCGGCGATCTACCGCACCCGGCGGCGTCCCGACCCGCCGCCGGTGGATCCGGTGCCTTTCGCTTCGGGCGGCCCCGACTGGAACTACGAGAGCGACATCGACCCGGAAGGAGGTTGGCGTTGAGCGCCCGCACGGTGATCGTGCATGGCGGCGCGGACAGTGTCTTGGAGGCGGCGCTGCGGGCTGTCGGCCTCGTCGCTTTGTCAGAAGCCGACGGCACGACCGTGTGGGGTACCCGACCCGATCCAGCAACCACGGCAAAGGTTGAGCCGGCTAGGCCTGAACGTCGTCTTTTGACGATCGCTGAGGCCGGGCGCATCCTCGGTGTCGGCCGATCGATGATGTACCAGCTCATTGCTCGTGGGGATATCGAGTCTGTCCACGTCGGGCGCTGCGCCCGTGTGCCTGTCGATGCCGTCGATCGACTCGTTGACCGTCTATGTGATGGCTACGTCACGCGGACATCATAGGATGTACGCCGGGTGCGATCGGCTTGTGCTGGCCGCTCGGAGTGTCCCGCTCCCTGTCGTAGTTGACCGACGAGGAGAGGGCACCTAGCAGATGGGCTCGAGGATGCGCAGGGCGAATGGAGAGGGCCTCGTGCGCCAACGGCCCGATGGCCGCTGGGAGGCGCGAGTGGACGCCGGCGGCCCAAACGGTTACCGCGTCCGAAAGTCGATCTACGGGCGTACCAAAGCCGAGGTCGCGGCGAAACTGCGCCAGACGACGCTCAGCCTCGAACGAGGGCATTCCGTCACCGATGAACGGATGACGGTCGAGACATTTCTCACCACATGGCTGAGTGACGTGGTGCAGCCGGCGAAGAGGCACTCCACCTGGCAGGGATACTCCGTCAACGTAAATCGACATCTGCTGCCCCTCATAGGGAGGCGGACACTCGCGAAGCTGTCTCCCGCTGACGTGCAAGCCGTCATCAACGCAAAGCGCCGAGAGGGGCTGTCGCCCCGGACCGTGCAATACATCCACGCCACCTTGCGTGCGGCCCTCGGGGTGGCGCTGCGGTGGGGGATGGTCGACCGTAACGTAGCGACACTTGTGGAGCCGATTCAGGTGCGGCGGCCTCCTGCGGTCCCGTTTAGCCCTGACGAGGTCAAGAAGCTCCTCCAGGTAACGTCCCTCGACCGGCTTTCCGCGTTTTGGACGGTGGCACTTGCAGTAGGTCTGCGCCCGAGTGAGGCGCTTGGCCTGCGGTGGAGCGACGTAGACTTCGACAACGGGCGGCTATTTGTCCGCCACACCCTAGAGCGCCGAGACGGGGGCTGGTCGCTTCAGCCGCCCAAATCCCAGACCAGTCGGCGCACGATCCCTCTTCCATCAGTGTGCGTCGCCGCTCTGCGGGCACACCAAGGCCGCCAGGAGGGGGAGCGCACTATGGCTTTCAAATGGGAAGAACACGACCTGGTCTTCACAATAGAGGG
>JAKAZH010000158.1 GCA_021815935.1 Actinomycetes bacterium | reverse complement strand
CGTCTGGAGCGCTATTGACAATGCGCTCGGAGAGGAGTTGCCGGGAGCCATCGACGAGCTTCGATGGTTGTTGATCCAAACGATCATGTCGGCCGCCCAGCGCCGGGCGTTGCTCGGGTCGCTCAAGTTCCGTCGGGGTCAGCGTTTGCTCGACCTCGGCTGCGGTTTCGGTGCCGCCACCTTGGAGTTTACAGCCCTCGGTGAGGTGCAGGTGGTCGGACTGGACTCGGACCGAGCTGTACTCGCCGCGGCTCGGCGCATCAGTGAGACAGTCGGGCTGCAAGTCGGCTTACCGTCAGGGCGCACTACCTTCTCGTCGGGGGACGTCTACTCGATCCCATTCCCGGGTGGCTCATTCGACCTCGTGTACTCCCGGTTCGTGTTCCAGCACCTTGAGCATCCCGAACGCGCAGCGAGCGAGATCGCCCGGGTCCTGGCACCCGGAGGTACCGCTTGCATCGTCGATGTAGACGACGGACTCTCCATATCCGAGCCGCCACCTTCCGCCGCTTTCGAAAGGCTCGCGTCTGCGTTGAGGAGCGCGCAGGCCGCTAAGGGGGGCGACCGCTACATCGGACGCCGTCTTGCCGGTCTGCTGGATCGCCATGAGCTGACACCCGCCGCCGTGATCGTCATACCCCAAGCCGCGTATCATCGCCCCGAGCCGACAGGACCGGAACGTTCCCTTATGCTCGAGCGTCTACGCTCCCGTCGCGCCGAGATAACCGACGGCGGCTATCTGAGCCTCGAGGAGTTCGACTCCGCTCTCGCGCAGTACACAAGCGAGGATCCGGCGCCGAGCTGCGACATCGAAGCACACCTCGCCGTGTTTGCCACCAAACAGGGTGCTACTGTTCACGCCGACTGATCGATATAGGTGGCTGCTGGACGCCCGAGACCGAATCCCCGGTGCGTTGGGAGCCGGCGAAGTTGTTTAACTGTGGTATCCATCATCGTCTCCACGCGCTTCTCCACCTCCTGGGTCTTTAGAAGCAACAGCTCCGCCGTTTCTCGGAGCTCTTTCGGAAGCGGCCCTATGCCTTCGGGCAGCTCGAAGACGGGCACACTGGCCTCCGTATCGCCGTCGAACACTCTCTCGATTAGGTCAAGTCGTCTAGCCATCGCCTCGAGGAGAGAGGTCCAGTCAGTGTCGTCCCCGGTGCTCACCTTTGGACCTCGAGTTCGACAATCGTCTTCTCTACAGTCTGCGCTGCCTTTCGCCAGGCGTTCGCAAGCTCGGCGACATGCGACGCGACTGCCGCAGCGCGTCGGCGATCCTTGTCCAGGTTCGCTCCCACCAACTCGGTGTAAAGGTGATCGTAGAGGGCACCGAGGCGTTCGGCCGGCTCCCACGTCGAGGTGTCGAGGGTGTCCCGCAACGCGAGGAGGATGTCCTGGGCGTGGATGAGCAGGTCACTGACGGCCTTGGGCTCGCAACCCTCGGCGAAGGCGCGGTCGGCTCGGGCGAGGTCCATCTCCAAAGCGTCGAGAAGCATCGTCAGACGGGACGCGGGAGTCGACGTCTCGATGGCCTCGGTCAGGTAGCGGAGTCTCATCTCTTCCGCGCGTTGGGCGGCCGTGGTCATCGGCACCTCCTGTGCTGTGTCATCCGTTCTTCGCGATCGATGCAAGCTCGCCGGCCAAGGCCGAGCTTTGGCTTTGCAGCGACCCGAGGATCGTCTCCATGCTCGCGTACTTGTTTGTCAGCATCTGCTGCTGCTGGGCCACGATTCGCTGGTACATCTGGATCTGCGGCGTGAGTGAAGCAGACTGGTTCTGCAAGCTCTGCACGGTGTTGGTGATAACTCCGTTCACCGGATCGGACATAGCGCTGGCCACGCTCGCCAACGCCTGCGCGAGGCCAGGCGTGTAGGTCAAAGACCCCAGACTGGTCGATGAGGCGATGCCGCTCGCAGAGACCTGAACTGCCAGTCCCGCCAGGGTCGGATCCGACGACGGTGCCGAAAGGAACTGACCTTGGCCCGTGGCGGTGACGCCGTTGATCGTCCCTGCAACGTCTGTGCCCGCAAACGAACCGCTGGAGGAGCCACCGGTCAAACCCAGGGTTCCTGACGCCGTGCTCGTCGTGCTCACGTTGAACGAGGCGGCCGAGCCGTATGCGGAGGAGAGGATCTGCAGTTGGGTGCCTCCGACAACCTGAGCCGAAAGGGAGATGCCCTGCGTTGCGAAGACAGCGTCGAGTCCGGACGCGATAGATGTCAGGGACTGCCCGGCCGTCGTAGTGTAAGTTGCACTCGTAGATCCGGACCCGATTGTCAGCGTTTCACCACTACTCACGGCGCCGCCGGAAAGGGTCGTGCCGGTGGCTGTCGCCTGCGTCGCCGAGTTCGTAACGTTGATCGCGTAGGTGCCCGGCTTCGTGGTCGCAGACGCGTAGGAGAAGGTGACTTGTCCCGAATAGGCGGACGAGGCAGGACTGAACGTCGCCCCTTGAGCGAACACCGCTTGGACCTGAGCTGGATTGGCGTTGTAGGACGCCTCGAAGGTTGACTGGTTGAAGCTCAGCTGGCCGTTCGACAGGCTGATTCCGATGTTGGAGGCGCTCCCCACGTTGGATGTCCCGACAGTGGAAGCGACAGCGGACAGGATCGAGTTGGTGAGTCCCTGCAAGATCGCCGATCCCATCAACGGGCCGCCCTGCTTCGTCGTCTGGTTGTATCCCGCATAAGACTGCAGGTCGCTCAGCACCTTGTTCGCGTCGCTTACAAGGGCGCTCACGGAGTTTGCTGCTGCCGTGGCGTCATTTCCGACGGTCACTGTTACCGGGCTCGCGCTTATTTGAGCGGCTATCACTGCAAGGCCGGGCAGCAGGCCGCTGAACGTGTCGGTCTGGGAGGAGATCGTGTAACCCGAGGAGCCACCCACTTGAAGTTCGGCGTTCGTACCGGCGACTGCTGTGCGCAAGGCACCTAGGGCCGAACTTGCGAACGCGTTCGGGTCTATGGAGACGTTTCCGCTCGTGCCTGTCTGCGACGACGTCAGCTGCAGCACGTAGGCGCCCGGACCGGTCTGTACGGCCGCCGCCGCAACCCCAATCCCGGAAGAGTTGATGTTCGCGACGACGTCGGCCAAAGAGCCATTTCCGGTGCTCACATTTGTCGCTGTGACGGAGCCAAGCGAGACAAGTGGGCTGTTGACGGACGATCCGCTACCAGCGCTTGCGAGTGTCGAATCGACGGTAGCGCCGTTCGGTCCGTTTAGCGTGAGCGTGGAGCCTGGTGTGACCGTCGAGATCGTGTTGGAGGTGCCGTCGACGCTAACCACTGCGTCCACACCGGCAGACGATCCGGTGCTCAGACCGAGCGTTGCGAGGGCGCTACCACCGGTAACGCTCAACGACTGTGTGGAACCCTGATCAACGCTGGAGAGGATCAGATGTCCCGAGGCGTCGTAGCCGGCCTGGACGACCCCGCCCGCACCTGAAGCCGTGATAGCTGAGTTGACAGCTGCCAGAAGTCCCGAGGCGGTATACCCGCCTGAAGGACTCGCAGCGATCGACATGGTGTATGCGGTGCCGTTGGCCGTGAGGTTGATGGTGTTGTTCGCCGACGCACCCGAGCTTGTGACCATAGTCGTCGTCCCCGACGCTCCCGGAGTCGTGGAGCCGGTCATCGAGGCGGCCGCGGAGGCCTGCGTAACCTGGATGGTGTGCGCTCCGATGGACACGCCGCTCCCGTCGCGAAGCGATGCGAAGCCGAGTTGGCCGGCGCCTTGGGCGATCAGAAGTCCACCAGCGGAAGTGACGACCTGAGAGGTCGCTGACACGGAACCTGACGAGACGAGGGTGTCAGCAGCTGCGAGCTGCGCAACGGTGAACTGCACCGAGCCTGTCGGCGTACCGGCAGCGGCGGTGGCGGTAGCTACCGACGTGTTCGTCGAGGTGGCGGAGCGGGCGCCCCATCCGCTCGACGTCGCAAGCGTGTTCGCAGCGGTCTGAAGTGAGAGAAGGTCGCTGTTGATCTGCTGGTAGTCGGCGACGTTCGAGGCGAGAGTCGACTGCTCGGCGGTAAGGCTGTTGACCGGGGCCTGGAAGGGTTGAAGTTCGGCAGCAATGACCTGCTGGGTGTTGATGCCGGAAACTAGCCCGTAGGAGACGATCGGCGGCGTCGTGAGGCCTCCTCCGCTTGTGGAGGTACCTGATGTGATCGACGACATGGATCTCCTACCTCCTTCTGCTTCGACGGGCCCGAGTGCTTCCCGTGCCGGGAACGGGAATGTGCGCGCCGACCCCGGTTGGCATTACCAGGGCCGGCGACACATTCACCTCGGATGCTCTTGGGTTTACTGGAGAAGCTTCATGACCAGAGAGGGAGTCTGCTGCGCTTGAGAGAGCATCGCGACACCCGACTGCATCAGGATCTGATCTGTGCTGTAGGTTGTGGTCGCCTGCGCGAAGTTGACGTCCACGATCCCGGAGTACGCAGACTGGAGGTTCTGCTGGCCTACGGTCAGGTTCGCGACGACCGCTGTCAGCTGGTTCTGGGTGGCGCCGACGTTCGCTTCGATGGAGGCGACATTGCTGATCGCGGCCTGCACCACAGACGCGGCGGTCTGGGCGCTTCCAGCACTCGAGACGACGACGCCCGAAGTTAGGCCCAGTGCGCCGGTGCTGACACCCGCAATCGACAGCGTAATCTGGTTGTTCGAGTTGTCGAAGGCGCCGACCTGAAGCGTCTGGTTGGAGAAGGTCCCGTCCAGAAGCTGCGTCGTGCCGAACTGGGTCGTGTTGGAGATCTGGTTGATCTCGTTGCTCAGAGCGGTGAACTCCTGCTGGTTTGCGTTGAGCGAGTTGGTGTCGTTGGTGGCGCCGTTGGCTGACGCCA
>JAKAZH010000157.1 GCA_021815935.1 Actinomycetes bacterium | reverse complement strand
AAGCGCGCGACCGAGGCCCGGTTCGCCAGGTCGAGTCGGAGAACTCGCGGCCGGTTCGCTCCGGTCGACTCCTCGATCATTTGCGCGACGGCATCGCCAGCAGTCGTGTTGCGCACGGCGAGGGTCACGTCTGCGCCGGCCGCGGTCAGTGCCCGGGCTGTTTCGACGCCGATGCCCGAGGACGCCCCTGTCACGATCGCGCGCACGCCCGTGAGATCGACGCCTTTGACAACGTCGTCGGCGGTGCTCGACGCGCTAAACCGCGTCAATATGGGTTCGCGAGTAGTCATGCACCTGCATCCTTGCCGAAGCGGCTAGCCGGCGGCGACATTCCACCAGGGCCCTTACCGCCTTTGCTTGTCCGGTCTTGGAGTTAGATAACAGGCGCAGTCCCGCTGTCGGTGACCTCGACGCCGCGCGCCCGAAGTGCCGATTCGAAGGCTGAGGGATCGTCCGGTGTCACGAACGCCTTGACTGCCTTGCCGATGTCTACGAGGAACGCGACCGTCTTGCGGGAGCGCTTCGGGTCGAAGTTGGCCCAATAGCCGGGGTTGGCGGTACCCCAGATGCGGCCCTTGCCTCGAAACGTTGCCATGTTGCTCCTACGAACGGAGCGGATGGCGGCCAGTGGGACTCGTTTGATGGTGCCGGGAAGGTAGTAGCCCTTGATGGTGAGGGCTTCCTCGGTCACTCCGATGGAACCGTCCTGGTAGGTCACTGGTTCTCCTTCCCTTCATTTACCAGTGATTGTATTGGAGTTCGTCGCGCCTGGGTTGAAAACACGCACCTCTACCGCGGCTTGGTAGTCCATTTGGTCTATGCGCCGACCGCCTCGCCATCGGTACCCGCGATGCCGACTGCAGGCCCACCGAGTAGAGCGTCGCGAATGCGGTCGACCTGCTCGGGGCGCACGAGCGCGCTCACGACGTCGCCGGCGCGAAGTACGGTGTCGCCGTTGGGAAACAGGAGGCTGTTCGCACGGTGCACAGAGACGACGACACAGCCTTCAGGCAGAAGTCGGTCTCGCAGCGCTCGCCCGACAAGCGGCGAGTCCTCGCCGACGCGCTCCTCGAGCGCTGATGCCTTGCTGGCCACCTGCGACAAGCGCCCGAGGTTAGTCTCGAGGGCGCCGTGGTAGGCCGTGACCACGTCGGAAGTGGCGAGGATGCCGCGCACACGGCGCTCGGCGTCGAGGACGGTCGCCCAACCGCTCACCCCCGACAGCGCCTCCAGCGCGGTGTCGAGGTTTGCTCGAAGCGGCACCGTGGTGGCCGTCGGGTCTGCGAGGCGTCCGACGTTCGTGTCGGGGCGATGCCGCGCTTCTTCTGAGACGCTCACACGGTCGATGACACCGACGAAGCGTCCCTGTTCGTCGATCACGGGAGCTCCGGGTAGGTCATCGTGGTCGAGTCGCGAAGCGGCCTCCGCTGCGCTCACCTGCTCGCCGAGCACTACGCGAGGTGCGCTCATAGCCTGCACGACGGTCACCGCTGCGAGCATGGGTAGGCCGAAGCCGAAGCGTTGGGAGGGTGCTTCGGCCCGGCTCTTCAGCTGACTGCGGTAGATGGTGGCGTCGCTGTGACGGACGATCAGATATGCCAGTCCGACGGCCACCATCGCCGGAGCTAGCAGGGTGAGCGACCCGGTCATCTCCGCCACCATCAACATGACGGCGAGTGGCGCACGCGCGATTGCCCCGAAGCAGGCCATCATTCCCACGACAACGAAAGCTGCGGGGCCATGCGGTATGCCGGGAGCGATCGGCTCCAAAAGTCGCCACACTGCCGCCCCAGTGAACGCGCCGATCACCATTCCCGGCCCGAAGATCCCTCCGGAGCCGCCCGACCCGATCGACAAGGAGGTGGCCAGGATGCGAGCAAAGGGCAGGAGCAGCACTACCCACAGCGGTATCGATGCCAAGGACAGTCCGAGGGCCTTTTGCACCCAGCCGTAGCCGGTTCCGAGAACTTCGGGCACCGCTAGTGCCATCAGGCCCACGAGTAGGCCGCCGACGGCGGGCTTAAGCATCCGGGAACCGGGCAGGCGGCGGGTCAGGTCCACCATCGCGTAGAAGCCGCGACTGTACGCAAGCCCGACGAAACCCGAGACGACGCCGATGACGGCGAACCAGACCAGTTGGATGGGCTTGTGGAACTGGTAGCTCGAAGCGACGTAGCCGAACAGCGGCGTGAACGTTTCGATCAATCCGAAGACGGTGTACGCGATGACTGAGGCGATCAGGCCCGGGACGAGAGCTTCGACTTCGAAGTCGTCGCGGTACACGATGTCGGCGGCTAGGACCGCCCCTCCGAGGGGAGCCCCGAAGATCGCCCCGATACCCGATCCGATTCCGACTGACACCGCCACCCGGCCGTCCTCGGGGGAGAGGTCAAGCACCCGGGCGAGCAGGGAGGCGAAGCCTGCGGAGATCTGCGCGGTTGGTCCTTCCCGTCCACCCGAGCCGCCTGAGCCGATAGTGAGCGCCGAGGCGACGATCTTTACCACCACGGCGCGAGCGCGGATCATGCGAGGGTTCTTGTGCACGGCGTCGATGGCCGCGTCGGTGCCGTGCCCCTCAGCTTCGGGTGCCACGAAGAAGACCAGCACCCCCGACAGCAGGCCGCCGAGCGCGACCACGAGTGGGATGGCCCACGGTCGGGCGAAGTAGCCGCTTCCCGCTCCGTTACCTTCCCCTGCTGGAGTCGGCACGCGGTAGCCGGCGAGCGTGCCAAGGAAGAAGTGGGTGGAGATGAGGAGAGCGTTGTAGAACACGACAGCTCCGAGACCGGCGATGAGCCCGATGGCACCGCCGAGCACGACCCACTTGCGAAGGTACGACGACCGCTCGATCCAAGCACCGAGGTTGGCCGCACCGGCGCGCAGCCGGCGTGTCACGACTGCGATGAGCCCCCTGTCCGTCCGGGCCGTCACTCACGCCATCCGAGCGACCAGTCCTGCTCCGGGATCTCCCCGGCCGCGTCCGCAAATGCCCGCAGTGCGGCCACCAACTTCTCGCGCCCAGCGGACGGCATCGCCCCAAGAATCCGGCCCACTTCGGCTCTGCGTCGCCGGGTGACCTGGCGTAGGAGCACCCGGCCCTGGTCGCTTATGACGATGTCGAGAGCGCGACGGTCATCGTCGGGTCGGTTACGTTCGATCAGCCCCTTGCGCACCAGCCGGTCGCACATCCGAGTCGCGGTCGATGGGGTCACATCCAACGCGGCAGCCAGGTCCGCGGCGCGCTGGCCGCCACGGCTAGCAAGGACCACCAAGGCCCGGTACTGCGTCAGGGTGATATCTGAGCCGATGCCGGCGAGAGACCTGGCTGCCACAGCCACCAAAGCTCGGCTCGCCGACACGACAGCATCGACTACTTCCTCGTCGGACGCCGTCAGTTTTCCTGGCATGTGCACTAGCGTACCATTGCACACTGCATGTATATCAAGTCAGGATGATTTCACCACGGGCGGGCTCAGACTCGGACTCACGGTCGAGTACTGCTCCTGTTTCAGCCTCACCCCACGCACGAAGACGTCGCCGGCGAGGTCCCGGGTACAACCGGATCCGCCGCAGTGAGACTTGGCGACTGTGGGGTGAACACGTCAGAGGTTCGGCTGTGCCTGTCCTTTGATAGAAAGTCATGATGCAACGAGTCCGCGTCCACAACTTTTCGGTGTCGCTCGACGGATACGGCACTGGCGACGGCCAGAGCATGGAGGCACCCTTTGGACACGCCGGAACGCGGCTGCACGAGTGGTTCTTCCCGACGAGAACGTTTCGTGAGATGCAAGGCGCACCAGGTGGCACTACCGGGGTCGATAACGCCTTCGCAAGCCAGTGGGCGTCAGGCGTCGGAGCTGAAATTATGGGACGCAACAAGTTTGGGCCCCAGCGCGGTCCGTGGATGGATGAGCAGTGGAGGGGATGGTGGGGTGACAATCCGCCATTTCATTGCCCGGTATTCGTACTTTCTCATCACGCTCATTCGTCGATTGAGATGGATGGTGGCACCACGTTCCACTTCATCGATGCCACCCCCGCAGACGCGCTTCGGATAGCTAGGGAGGCCGCTGACGACCTCGATGTCCGTATCGGCGGAGGACCCTCGACCGTGCGACAGTTCCTCGATGCGGACCTCATCGACCATTTACACGTCGTCGTCGTGCCAGTGCTCCTCGGGCGCGGGGAGCGCCTTTGGGAAGGGATCGAGGACCTAGACGAACGTTTCGATGTGGAGTCGATAAGTTCGCCGAGCGGAGTAGCACATCTCAGTTTCAGCCGCCGTCCGAACTCGTAACGTTCTTCGCCAAGTGGCGCTGTGCTCCCTCACGACCCTTGTACTATCTGGTACACGTTCCGATCGCGCCAGATATTGAGTGGGCTGTGAGCCGGGTGGAGGTGTCCGCCGAACGGCGGGTGGAGGCCTCGGCCGAGACGGTCTACGGTTATCTTGCAGATATGGTTGAGCATCACCCAAAGTTCCTGCCTGACGCCTTCTCGGGGTTCGAGGTCGAGTCCGGGGGTTACGGGGCGGCGTTTACCCCAGTAGAACTCGTGACAGATGGCTGGGTTTGCTGACACGGCGGCGTGAATCTCGTCTTCGTCGACCATGACGCTCAGGTGCTGCTCGTCGTCGAGTTCACTCTTGGTATGCTGCGGGGACCAGGGCGCCAGCGTATCTCCAACATGGTCGCGACTTTCGAAGCGACTCGAGTCCTCGCCGCCCTATTTCTAACTGATTTCTACGAACGTGACTCTTGCAAGCGGGCTTTGCGCCACCCACTCGTCGAGTACGGCCTCCGGCCACGGGCTGTCGGCGCCCCTGCGGCGGTTGAACTCGTCGACGAAGA
>JAKAZH010000156.1 GCA_021815935.1 Actinomycetes bacterium | reverse complement strand
ACGAAAGTCATGGCCGTCCAGCCGATGAAACCCCACTTGGAACCCTTGATGGCCCTGTGCACCCCGTATTGCATCGTGAAAGACGACAGCACCAGGAGGATCGTCGCCACCAGCACCGGTGGGACGTCGAGGATGTCCCCTTTAGGTGGCCACGGTCGGGTCGCGGAGCGGAGGCTGAAGTAGGCGGCGAAAAGGCCGGAGAAGAACATGAGCTCCGACGCCAGCCAGACGATGACGCCGACCTGCAGCAGCTTCGGCCGGTACATCGAGGGATCAACCTGCCTGAGCGTTCCCGCTTGGGGCGCGAGAGGACCGGTGGTGGTAATCGCAGTCACTGCCCTTATTTCTACACAATGGGAGGCTCGAACCCCAAACTGAGCGGCCGAAACGAGTGCGACCGGTACAGAGCAGGCCGGTAACACCGCTTTCGGGCTACGCTCGTGAGGATGGCTTCAGGGCCGCTTGCGCCTGCTTCGTTTATCACCGACCCGCAATTTCAGCCGGTCACGATCGTGGTTGTGGCGTATTCCGTTGCATGGTACCTGCGCTGCGTGCGCCGAGTGGCACGGCGCGGACAGACTTGGGTGCCCGCAAGGACCGTGGCGTTCGTGGCGGGTGGACTCGTCATCTTCGTGGCGGCGACCTCGGGCCTGGCAGCGTTCGCGACGTCGAACTTCACTGCAGCGAGCTTTTTGTACCTGTCGCTAGGCCTCGTCGGCCCGGGCCTCGTGGTGCTCGGCGCTCCGCTCCGCCTCGCCGAGATGGCATCGGTCTCCGCCGGCGAGCCGGCAAGGAGGAGCAGCCGCATCGACGCGCTACTCGCGAATCGCGCTGCTCGAGCGGTGACGTTCCCCGTCGTTACCTGGGTGGTCTACACCGGGTCTGTGCTAGCCCTGTTCTTTACGGGACTCTTCGGCGAGTTCCTCGCCAACCCGTGGGTCCGCCAAGCGGTGACCGCCGCACTGGTAGTAGTCGGCGTCGGCTTCTGGTGGGTCGTCGCCGGGGTGGACCGCTCGCCGTGGCGCCTCGGGTACTGGCAGCGGATCCTCTACCTGATGCTCACCTTCCCGGTCTTCGGGATCCTGGGCATGACCTTACAGAGCGAGCGCGCTCGCATAGCACCGGGGATCTCGCTCGCAAGCTTGCACCTGGGCGCGGCGGTCTTGTGGGTGGCAGGAGAGACGGTGGCGCTCTACGCTACGATCGCGGTGTTCACCCAGTGGCTGCGAAACGACGAGAAAGCCGCGAAGAACCATGATCGAGACAGCGAAGCCGCTGCTGCACGCCAGCTCGCACTCTGGCGGGCCTCAAGGGACGCGGCAGCCCGGGCGAATTAGGCGCCTCGTTACTCCCGTGGTATTCGCCACCTCGGTTTGACATCGCCCGCGGTCGCCGAGTGAGCCCCCTTGTAAACCTCAATTCGATCCTTGCAGCCCGCCGCCGGGTAGCTCCGGTGGTAAAGCCTGTACCCGCCTACACATCCGACTCGCTCAGCGTGCTCGCCGGCCGGAAGGTGCTCGTCAAGGCGGAGTTCCGCCAGCGGACAGGCTCGTTCAAGATCCGAGGCGCCTACAACCTGATATGCCAGCTCCCCGCGGGCCAGGAGGTGGTCGCCGCGTCGGCGGGAAACCACGCACAAGGAGTCGCACTCGCGGCCGCGATGACGGGCCGGCAAGCGACGATCTTCATGCCCGAAGGCGCCTCCCTCCCCAAGATCAACGCCACACGCGGTTACGGGGCTACGGTGCGCCTGGAGGGACGGATCCTCGACGATTCCCTCGACGCGGCACGCTCCTATGCGCACGAATCGGGTGCGACGTTCGTAGCCCCGTTCGACCATCTTGATGTGATCGCCGGCCAGGGCACCATAGGGCTCGAGCTCGCCGAGGAAGCCCCCGACGCCGAGGTCATCCTGGTGCCGGTAGGTGGGGGTGGCCTCCTCTCTGGTGTCGCTGCCGCCGTAGCGTCCTCGTGGCAGGCCGGTCCGGGCGCAGGGAGCCGGCCGCGGGTGGTGGGTGTCGAGGCGGCCGGCGCCGCTTCGATGACCGCCGCCCTGGCGGCAGGACAGCCGGTCGCGTTGGCTTCCATGGCGACAATGGCCGACGGGATCGCCGTGCGCTGCGTTAGCGAGTTGACGCTCGCCCACGCCGAGGCCTTCGTCGACGAGGTCGTCACCGTCGACGAGGAGGAGATAAGCCGCGCGATGCTGCTGGCCGTCGAACGCCTGAAGGCTGTCGTCGAACCCGCCGGCGCGGTCGGCTTGGCGGCGTTAGCCTCCGGTCGCCTCGAAGGTAGCGGGCCGGTCGTCGTCGTTCTCTCGGGCGGCAACGTCGACCCGATGCTTCTCGGCAAGCTCATCGACCACGGACTTTCAGCGGCGGGACGCTACCTGACGCTTCGCGTCGTTGTCGGAGACCGCGCCGGCTCCCTCGCATCTGTGACAGCTGACCTGGCCCGGTTGGGCCTCAACGTGCTCGACGTCGAGCACCACCGCAACGGGCGGCCGCTCGGGGTCGGCCAGGTCGAGATACAGGTGACGGTCGAGACACGGGACCGCTCCCATCACCGTGAGGTGATCGAAGCCCTGGAAGCTGCGGGTCACCACGCTATCGAGGTCGACTGAGCCCCGTAGCGGACCTCCCACAGGCACAGGCCGTGCGGGGGCGCCAAGTTGCCTGCGGCGGATCGTGAGCGAGCGCGAAGGATCGACGTCATCTCCCCCGCCTTTTTCCGCCCCGATCCGACGTCCATCAGGGTACCCACGATCGAGCGGACCATCTGGTGGCAGAACGACGACGCTTCGATGTCGAAGCGCAGGCGCCCGCCTCCCGCGTCGACCCAGGAGGCGTCGGTGACCACCCTTACAGTCGAGGCGTTCGGGTCCGGGGGTCGCCGGCAGAACGACGCGAAGTCGTGCTCGCCGATCAGCGCGTCCGCAGCGAGTCTCATCGACGACACGTCGAGGTGGCCGGGAACATGCCACGACGTGGACGACGAGAACGGGTCGGCGCAGGCCGTGTTCAGGATGCTGTAGCGGTAGAGCCGGGATGTGGCTGAACGCCTAGCGTCGAACGACGGTTCGCCGAGCGCGACCGAGCGCACTACGACCGAAGGCCGAAGCGCCCTGTTGACTGCACGCTGGAGCGCCTCGGGCGAAGCGTCGTCGCGGGCCTCGAAGGACACGACCTGGCCCCACGCGTGCACGCCCGCGTCGGTACGCCCCGCGCATGTGAGATCCACCGTGTGGCGCAGGTAGCGTTCGAGCGCTGCAGACAGGGCACCGGCGACCGTGACGACCCCCGGCTGGGCAGCGAACCCGTGGAAGCCGGTGCCGTCGTAGGCGACGAGCATCCTCAGTCGCCTCGTGGGGCGCAGGGTCACGGCAGTCGCGGCCAGCGGAGCCGACTGCTCCGAGAACAATGTCAGGGCGAGCCCCCGTGACAATGCAGCCCGATGAAGTCGGGACTAGACGAACTCGATGCGCGCCATCGGCGCGTTGTCACCGTGGCGGGGGCCGAGCTTGAGGATCCGGGTGTATCCGCCGGCACGCTCGGCGTAGCGCGGCCCGATCTCCGAGAACAGCTTGTGGGCCATGTCCTTGTCGCGGATCAGAGCGACGACCTGCCTTTGCAGGTGGACTGCCCTCTCCCCGTCTGCGGACGCCTTCTTCGCCTTGGTGACGCATTTCTCGACGACCGGCCGCAGATATTTGGCTTTCGCTTCGGTGGTGACGATAGCCTCCGCCGCTATAAGCGAAGCGACCATGTTGGCGATCATGGCCTTTTGGTGCTCGGCGTCGCCGCCGAAGCGGCGTCCCTTCTTCGGGCGCCCGGGCAGGGTGCTCATCGCATTCCTCCGTCGTGGGCGCCGGGCTGTAGGGCAAGGCCGCGCTCGTCGAGCTTCGCGAGAACCTCGTCGAGGGACTTCTGACCGAAGTTCGTTATAGCGAGAAGGTCCTCCTCGCTTCGCAGTATCAGCTCGCCGACCGTGTTGATCTGAGCGCGCTTCAAGCAGTTGCGGGGCCGCTCCGAGAGGTCCAGGTCCTCGATCGGGAGGTCCATGTCGGGCGATCCGCCGGCAACCACCCCGACGTCGCCGAGCTCGAGCCCGCGGGGGCGCTCGCTCATTTCCGCGACGATCGACACGAGGGAGCGCAGGGTGTCGCCGGCGGAGGCCAAAGCCTCACGCGGGCTGATCGACCCGTCGGTTGTGATGTCGAGGACGAGACGGTCGTAGTTGGCTGACTGCTCGACGCGGGTGGGCTCAACGTTGAACGCCGCGACGCGAACCGGGGAGAAGATCGAGTCGATCGGGATGACACCGATCACCGCGGAGCGCTTGTTGCGCTCGGCGGACACGTAGCCGGTTCCGCGCTCGACTGTGAGCTCGAACGCGAGACGGCCGTGCGCAGCGACGTTCGCGATGACAAGCTCGGGGTTGCGGATCTCCACGTCGGCGCTGAGCGGGATGTCCCCGGCGCTAACCGTCGCCGGTCCGGCTACGTCCAGGCGCAGCGTGACTGGATCGTCGCTTTGGACGTCGAGCACGACGTCCTTCAAGTTCAAGATGATCTCGGTGACGTCCTCTTTGACACCGGGGACTGTCGTGAACTCGTGAAGGGCCTCGTCGAAGCGCACCTCTGTGATCGCAGCGCCGGGAATCGACGAGAGGAGCGTACGGCGCAACGAGACGCCGAGCGTGTGGCCGAAGCCCGGCTCGAGGGGGCCGATGGCAAAGCTCTGCCGGTTGGCCACCTCTTCTCCGAGAGCCTCGACTGACGGGCGTTGGATGATGAGCATCTGGATTCCTATTTTGAGTAGAGCTCGACGATCAGCGACTCGCGAACGGGTACGTCTATGTGCTCGCGCATCGGTTGATC
>JAKAZH010000155.1 GCA_021815935.1 Actinomycetes bacterium | reverse complement strand
CCCGCTCGAACAGGGCGCCCACCGCCTCTGTTCCGTCCCACACCGTGGCGCCCGCCTTCGTAGCCCTGTCGGCGACCATCGCATCCAGGTCTTTGCGGGTGATCACGTAGCCGTAGCCGGGCAGGTCGGGATGGGAAGGCCAGGCGAGCTCGAGGGTGCGCCCGAACCCGTGGGAGCGTAGGCCGCTATAGCGGTGACCGGACGTTGCGAGGTCGTCGGCGAGGCCCATGTCCTCCAACTGGCGAACCGATCGCGGGGTCAGCCCGTCGCCGCAGGTCTTCTCGCGCGGATACGACTTGCGCTCGACGAGGACTACGTCGTGGCCGGCTCTGGCCAACCAGTACGCGCACGACGACCCTGACGGGCCGCCACCGACGACGAGGACATCGCAGGTTCGCGACGACACTTCCCCAGGATCACTCACCCCAACGAGGGTACCGGACGTCTCGGGATATGGCCGCGTGTCGCAGCGACCGCCCTCGGCTGGGGGTGCGCGGTCCCTGCGGCGCCGGGACCGATTGGGCGCTCGTTCTCGCAGGCACTAGCATCCCATCCGTGGAGCAGTACCTTCCCATATTGCTATTGCTCGTCCTGGTAGCCCTGTTCTCCATAGGATCCGCGGCAGCGTCGAGAGCGCTCGGGCCGAGAAGGAGACCTACGGCGGCGAAAGCCGGACCGTACGAGTCCGGCATCGTGCCGCGCTTTCGGGCAGCGTCGCGCTTCTCGGTGCGCTTCTACATGGTTGCCATGATCTTCATCATCTTCGACATCGAGGTGATCTTCCTCTATCCCTGGGCGGTCATGTACCACCAGCTTTCGACGTTCGGCCTCGCAGAAATGGGGACGTTCGCCGCCGTTGTCTTCGTAGCGTTCGCCTACCTCGTGTCCAACGGAGCGCTTGACTGGGGGCCGGGTGCCAAGCGCGGGGGACGGGCGCCGCTGGTGCTCGCCCGCAGCACGACGGCTTCCGTTCGCAGGGTACGCCGCCCCGCGGAGCTCGCAGGGGGAGCGGAGCCGCGTCCGGTCGATTCCCCTGCTGCAGGGCCGGCGGAGCGTCCCGGTGCCCGTATCCCCGAGCCGGCGCAGACGGTCTGAGGAGACAGATGGGACTGGAGAACCTTCAACACAACTTCCTCACGGGGACACTCGAAGGCATGGTCAAATGGGCCCGGGCGTCGAGCTCATGGGGTGCGAACTTCGGGCTCGCGTGCTGCGCCATCGAGATGATGGCCAGCGGCGCAGCGAACTTCGACCTCGCGCGCTTCGGTATGGAAGTGTTCCGGGCGTCCCCACGCCAGGCCGACGTCATGATCGTCGCCGGGCGTGTGAGCCAGAAGATGGCCCCCGTGCTACGCCAGGTTTACGACCAGATGGTCGAACCGAAATGGGTGATCTCGATGGGCGTGTGCGCGAGCACCGGCGGAATGTTCAACAACTACGCCATCGTCCAAGGCGTCGACCAGATCGTCCCCGTCGACGTGTACGCCCCGGGATGCCCTCCGGGACCCGAGACGCTCATCCACTCCATCGTGACCCTGCACGAGAAGATCCGCACCGGCGAGATCACCCGAAGGTCGTCGGCGGAGCCCGGAGCGGGCATACACCTAAGCGAGGCCGACCCCCGCCTCGGCCTGCGGGTAAAGGTTTGATGGCCGAAGCGCAAGAAACGCCGGCTGTCCGCCTGCTCCACGGTTGCCCCCTAGACGAGACCCACGGGGCTTTCGTCGTGCACTGCGGCAGAGACTCCTACCTCGAGCTGTGCAATAACCTTCGAAACGACGGCTACGCGATGCCGGTCGGCGTCACCGGGGTCGACTACCTGACCCATCCAGGCAGGACTCTTCCGGCCGGTGTCGACCCCGAACGCTTCGAGGTGGTGGTGGAGCTTTGCTCGCTGGTGGCTCATAAGCGGATCCGGGTCAGATGCCAGGTCCCCGAGTCCGATCCGCGGATACCGTCGCTGTTCGACGTGTGGCCCGGCACCGAGGCCCACGAACGCGAGACGTACGACCTGTACGGGATAACTTTTGACGGGCACCCCGACATGTCGCGCATCTTGATGCCCGACGACTGGGAAGGCCACCCACTGCGCAAGGACTACTCGACCGGCGAGATACAGGTCCAGTTCAAAGAGGCTCGAAGATGACAGATCACGGCGTTGCCACCGAAGCAGAGCCTCCGACCTCGGCCGTCACGGTCGCCTCGGCGCCCCGCAAACTCAGCCTGGTCGACCGTCTTCTAGGTCGGGTCCCTGTCGGAGGTGAGCCGATCGAGGAGATCCTCACCGCCAAGACGAACGAGGGCACCCAGGAACTAGAGCCGCGTTCCGCAACCACCGTCGCCGAGTACGGGCTCGAATCAGGGACTCTGCTCGCTCTGGCCGAGGGGGTGCGCCTCGACCGCGGGGATATCGATGTGGACGTCCCCGAGGACGAGAGCATGATCTTGAACCTCGGACCGTCGCACCCGTCGACGCACGGGGTGCTGCGTGTGATGGTCGAGCTCGACGGCGAGACCGTCCTTCGGACCAAGCCCGTGATCGGCTACCTGCATACCGGCATGGAGAAGACGGCCGAGGAGCTGATGTACCACCAGGGTTGCACGAACGTGACCCGGATGGACTATCTGTCCCCATTTTTCAACGAGCTCGGTTTCTGCCTGAGCGTCGAGAAACTCCTCGGGCTGGAGATACCGCCCCGGGCGACTTGGATACGCATGCTCATGTGCGAGCTCAACCGGATCAGCTCCCACCTGCTCTGGCTCGCCACGAACGGGGCGGACATCGGAGCGCTCAACATGCTCGTCTACGGATGGCGCGAGCGCGAAATGGTGTTGGCCTTTTTCGAGAAGGTCACCGGCCTTCGGATGAACCACAACTACTTCCGCCCGGGCGGCGTCGCAGCAGACCTTCCCGACGGATGGCGCGACGACGTCGCGGCGCTCTGCGAGGCGCTGCCGCGCCGGATGGACGAATACGATCAGCTGCTTACAGGCCAGCCGATACTCCAGAACCGGCTTGTCGGGGTGGGCCCACTTGACGCCGAGACCGCCATCAGCCTCGGCGTCACCGGTCCACTGCTTCGCTCCACCGGCGTGGCGTGGGACCTCCGTCGAGACAACCCCTACCTCGCCTACGACCAGGTCGATTTCGACGTGATCGTCGGGACGAGCGGTGACTGCTGGGACCGCTACGCGATCCGGTTCAACGAGATACGTGAGTCCATCCATATTGTCAGTCAAATTGCCGAAAAAATGCCGCCCGGCGACTACCGCAGCCAGGACAAGAAGGTCACCCCCCCGCCGCGTAGCCGGATCGACGAGTCGATGGAAGCGTTAATACACCACTTCAAGCTCTACACCGACGGTTTCAAGGTTCCGCCCGGCGACGTGTACGTGCCTGTCGAGGGTCCGCGAGGCGAGAGCGGCTGCTACATCGTCTCCGACGGATCGTCGCGGCCTTACAGGATGCACATGCGCTCCCCGAGCTTCTCCAACCTGCAGGCGATGGCGCCCATGGCACGAGGGTCGCTCATCGCCGACACGATCGCCATAGTTTCGACGATCGACCCGGTGCTCGGGGACGTCGACAGATGACGCCTTTGTACGGTTGCCTGAGGGGGACTCGGCCAGGAAAGGACTTAGCGTGGCGCGGCTGAACCCCGAGAGCGTCGTCAGGGCGCAGGAGCTCGTCGCTCTGTATCCGCAGAAGCGATCGGCTCTCATCCCGATACTGCACGTGCTCCAGGAGCAGGACGGCTACCTGAGCGAGGACGGGATGCTCCACGTCGGGGAGATCGTCGGTCTCGAAGCAGTCGAGGTCAAAGGTACGGCTTCCTTTTACGACATGTTCCACTTCGAGCCTGTCGGCAAGTACCTCGTTGCGGTATGCACGAACATCGCTTGCATGCTCCAGGGCGCATATAGGTTGCTCGAGCACGCCGAAGAGACTCTCGGGGTGGCGCCGGGCGGGACGACGGCCGACGGGATGTTCACTCTCGAAGACGCCGAATGCCTGGCCTTGTGCGGCAACGCCCCATGCCTAACCGTCAACTGGAGGTTCTTCGGCGACGTCGACCCTGAAGGCTTCGACGTGCTCGTCGAGGATCTGCGCGCGGGACGCCTCGACGGCGAGGTCCCCCCGCACGGGACGCTCAGCCGGGTGCGCCGTCGTCAGGGACTCAGAGCCCTTCCCCCGGGCGGTCCTGGACGTGACGAGGCCGCGCTAGCAGGGGAGGACGGTGCGGGTGACGGCGGTTCGGCGGCTAACGGGTCGGCATCTGGCGACGGTGGTTCCGCGCCCGGCGACGGGATGGCAGCCGCGCATCTCGCCCCTGGCAGCGCCATCGACCTGTCGACGCGGCGCAGCACCGCCGCCACCGCCGTAGTCGACGCTGCACACCTGGAGTCCCCTAAGTGACCTACACGCAAGCCCCCCGGATCGTCACTCCCAGGCTGCTCAACGAGCGGTCATGGACGATCGGTTCGTATCTCGCGAACGGCGGCTACGAGGGTCTCCGGCGCGCTTTGACGATGACGCCCCAGGCGATCCACGACCAGGTGAACACCGCCAACATCCTTGGCCGCGGTGGCGCCGGCTTCGAAGCGGGACGCAAATGGGGGATGCTGCGCCAGTCCCAGCCCGTCTACCTGACCATCAACGGCGACGAGAGCGAGCCGGCCACCTTCAAGGACCACGCGCTGATCGAGGGCGATCCGCACCAGCTGATCGAAGGCGCGGTCATCTGCGCCTACGTCATAGGCGCCGCCCAGGTGTTCATCTTCGTCAGAGGCGAGTTCCCCCTTGCGATCGAGCGGCTGGAGGCGGCCCTGAACGAGGCGTACGACTATGGCGCGGTCGGGGCGAACATCTTCGCTAGCAGCTTCTCGGTCGACGTC
>JAKAZH010000154.1 GCA_021815935.1 Actinomycetes bacterium | reverse complement strand
ATGGCGCTTCGCCCGGATGCGGTTCGCACGATCCCGCCTGCCGCAGACGGCTGCGTCGCCCCGCTGGGCGACGTGATAGGAACGCTCGTCCGCTCCGGTGTAAGTGCTGTCAGCGCCAACGGCGTTATCGGCGACGCTTCCGGTGCGTCATCCGAAGCCGGGGAGCGCTTCGTCGACACGTGGGTCGCCAACCTCGAGGCTTCCATTCATGGCTGGCCGCTATGAGCACCCGGGCACCGGTCGCCGTCGTCACGGGCGCAGGGCGCGGGATCGGGGCCGCGACCGCCCGCCGCTTGCACCGCCTCGGCTGGAACCTGGTGCTCGTCGACCGCTGCGCAGACGACCCCTTGCTCGCCTATCCCCTGTCGACACAAGCCGACCTCGAAATCGTCGATGCCGACTGTGGGGGCCCGCAGCACTGCCAAGCGGTGATTGGAGACGTACGATCTCAGGCAGACCTCGATCAGGCGGTCGCGGTCGCGCTCGAACGCTTCGGCGGCCTCGACGCCGCTGTGTCGGTGGCAGGCGCTATCGCCGGCGGCATCGAGGGCTGGAACACTTCGGAAGACGTCTGGGCTGAAATGCTGTCGGTCAACTTGGAGGGGCCCTGGCGGCTAGCCAAGGCGGCGCTCCCCGCTATCATCTCCAACCCCGAGCCGCGCCGGGGGCGCTTCGTGGCAGTCGCTTCCGCTGCCGGGACGGTCGGGATGCCACTTCTGAGCGCCTACTGCGCCGCGAAGCACGGGTTGGTCGGATTGGTCCGCAGCCTCGCCGCGGAACTGGCTCCCTACGGCGTCACGGCTAACGCAGTGGCGCCCGGCTCGACGTATGGTCCAATGCTCGACGCTAGCGCGTCGATCTACGGGCTGTCGTCACCGGAGGACTTCGTGCCACACCACATGCTCGCCCGCCTGATCAACGCAGACGAGCCCGCAGCGCTCATCGCTTGGCTGTGCGGTACCGACTCCGCTGCACTCACCGGGGCTGTACTGGCGGTTGACGCCGGGATGACTGCCAAATGAGCCTCGCCGGAGGCGCGACGCCGGGGTGACGGACCCTCTGCCGCCAGGCTTCCGGTTGTCCCTTGGCCCAGGTGTCCGCAGGCCGCTGCCGACGGTGCTCATAGGCGGATCCCCGACAAGAGTTATGAGGCTGTCTGCCCGAGGCGCCGCCGTACTCGACCGGTGGCTCGACGGCGATCTTGTCGGCTCGGACCGAGGCGAACGGCTGATGGCGAGGCGGCTACTCGACGCAAGCGTCGCCGACCCGGTGCCCCCACCCTTCGACGCTGAGACAGCGGGACTCCGGTGCGCCATCGCGATACCGGTCCGTGACGACCCGGCAGGCCTGGAGGCGACGTTGCAGTCGATCGCCGAGACTGCGCCACGGGTGCGGGTAGTGGTCGTCGACGACGGTTCGAAGATGCCAGTCGCCGAGCGGCCGCACCCCTACGACACCCAGACCCCGCGGAGTACGGCAACGACGGCGACACCAGCTGGACCGGTGGAGGCGATGCATCGGGTGTTGCGGCGCCCGGAGCCAGGGGGACCGGCAGCCGCCCGCAACACGGCATGGCGCTCGTACGCCGAGGCGGACAGGCCCGACGTGGTGGTGTTCGTAGACGCAGGGATTGTGACGATCGCAGGCTGGCTCGAGAAGCTTCTCGCCCATCTCACTGATCCGACAGTGGGTGCGGTAGCGCCGAGGGTTCTCGCACGAACCGGGCAACGAACCCCCAAGTCGATCTCGAACTACGAACGCCACCACTCCCCGATTGACATGGGACCACATCCGGCTGTTGTACGACCCGCGAGCCGGGTCCCGTACGTTCCTACGGCTGTCTTGGCGATTCGGACGGTGGCACTCGAGGAGTTGGGAGGCTTCGACGAGACACTCCGATTCGGTGAGGACGTCGACCTGGTGTGGCGTGTTTGCAAGGCCGGGTGGCGTGTGCGCTACGAGCCCTCCGCAACCGTGACGCACCCCGATCGCGAGACCTTCCCGGAGTGGATCCGCCAGCGCTACAACTACGGACGATCCGCCGCTCCCCTCGCGTCGCGCCACGGCGTTGCGGTCGCGCCTCTGGCGGTGTCCGGCTGGAGCTTGGGCTTCTGGTGGCTCGTTGGCGTAGGGCGCCTGCGGGCGGCGTCCGCTCTCGCGGCGTTCACCTCCGTCGCTCTCGCCGTCAAAGGCACCCGCAGGCGCCCACCTGCGAAGCAATCCCGTGAACGACTATTGGCGGTCGAGCTGGCACGCCTCGCCCTGTTAGGCAACCTACGTTCCGCAGCCCCGATAACAAGCGCCCTTCGACGCGCTTGGACGCTACCCGCGGCAATCCTGCTCGCCGTGTGCTGGCCGATGATGCGACCCCGTGGCCGCTGCTTTGTCAGCTTCTCGGCGGCCGCCGTCGCAGTGGCCCCTGGAGTATCCGACTGGTGGCGGCACAGGCATCACGGGTTGGGGCTACTTCGATGGTGCTCGCTACGGATCGCTGACGATTTCGCCTATCAGGCGGGTGTCTGGGCCGGTTCCTTCGAATCACGATCTGCGCTCGCGCTCGCTCCCCGATTTGGAACAGCGAACGTCACGAGCTCGGCGGCGAGACCCGTGTAGCCGCCGGGCGTCAGATTGGCGAGGCGCTCCGCCACTTGTGTGGGCAGGTGGAGCTGGGCGACGAACTCCCTCACTTCGAGCGGCCCGACTTCGCGTCCGCGCGTCAGTTCTTTTAGACGCTCGTAGGGCTCCGCTATGCCATGGCGGCGCATGGCGGTCTGGATAGCCTCGCCAAGCACCTCCCAGTGACAGTCCAGGTCAGCCGCCATCGTGTCGGCGTCCGGTATCACTTTCGCGAAACCCCGTCGCGCCGACGTAATTGCCAAGCCGGCGTGGCCGACGGCGACCCCGACGTTGCGCAGCGCGGACGAGTCGGAGAGGTCGCGCTGCATACGCGAGACCATCAATTTGGAGGCGAGATGCTCGAGGAGCGCCGATGAGACGCCTGCGTTCGCTTCGGCGTTCTCGAAGTCGATCGGATTCACCTTGTGTGGCATCGTCGAAGACCCGACTTCGCCGGCGACGACGCGCTGGCGAAGGTACGAGCGGCTCACGTACTCCCACATGTCCCGGCAGAAGTCGAGGAGAATCGAGTTGAACCGCACGAGTGTGTGAAACAGTTCGGCGATCGTGTCGTGGGGTTCGATCTGGGTTGTGAGCGGATTCCATTCCAACCCGAAGCTCTCGACGAAGCGGCGCGAGACGCCGATCCAGTCGACTTCCGGGTATGCGGCGACGTGGGCGCCGAACGTGCCGACCGCACCGTTCCATTTCCCGGCCAGCTCCAGCGAACGCACACGCTGCGCCTGGCGGGACCAGCGGTGGCAGAACACGGCAAGCTCTTTGCCGAGGGTTGTCGGAGACGCAGGCTGGCCGTGAGTGTGCGACAGCATTGGTATCCTTGCGCAGTCGGCCGCCACTGCCGCCACCTCGTCGATGAGACGGTCCGCCTCCGCAAGCCACGCCGTCGTGATGCCCTCGTGGAGCATCAGCGCATACGCGAGGTTGTTGACGTCCTCGGACGTCGCAGCGAAATGTACGAACTCTCGTTGCGCTTCGCTCCAGCCGAGTCCGGCGAGCTTCGCTTTCAGCAGGTACTCGACGGCCTTGACGTCGTGGTTAATACGCCCCTCGATGCGTTTCACCTCGGCGACATCGTCGGGTCCGAAATCGTCGGCCCAGCTGCTCAGGACCGCGGCCGTGTCACGATCCAAGGGTCCTAGCTCGCCGATCGCCGGGTCGGCTGCGAGGGCGAGAAGCCATCGCACCTCGACCTTGAAACGCTGGCGGACAAGCCCTTGCTCTGAGAACGCCTCGGCGTATGCCGCCATCTGAGGGCGGTAGCGGCCGTCGAGCGGCGAGAGAGCCGAAGGGTTGGGCGATGCTCCGGGGCGATCGCCAGGTGACATACGCGCCGAGCCTAGACGAGACCGGCCTGCGCAGAGCACCGACGAGGGCAGGGCGCCTCCGGCCGTCGGACCGTCGGACTGGACGCCGGATGCTACCTCGACCACCATGGTCGTGTGCGTGGATCCGGGCGACCCTTCGACCAGGACGAGCCGGCACCCGACCACGCCGCAGTGAACGCCGCGTCAAAGCGCCAGCCACGTCCTAGGGCTTTCTTCGACCAGGACTCCGAATCGGAGCTGCGAGCGGACCGAAACGTCGCAGCGCGAGTCAGACCAGCAGCGAAGCCGGTACGGGTACCCGACGAAGACCGCAAAGCGATCCGTATAAGCACCCAGGCTCGTCCGGCCACTCCGCCCGGCGTCCCGGCGGCCGGTGTGCCGGCGGCCGGTGTGCCGGCGGCCGGCGGCGAGCCGCCAGGGGCAGCGCCGCAGCGACGGCAGGAAGTGCTGATCACGCAGCCACCCCTTGCGCGCTCGGGCAGCGGGCCCGTCAGGCGGCCGTCGACGGGTAAGGCCACCGCCGTGCTCGCCGCCGGAACTCTCGCTTCGCGCCTGACAGGTTTCGCGAGGGTGCTCGCGATCGGGTACGTGCTCGGCGTCAGCCCGCTCTCTGACGCGTTCAACTACGCGAACGGAATCCCGAACATCATCTACGACCTGCTCCTCGGTGGCATCCTGGCAGCGACGTTGATCCCCGTCTTCGTCGACCAGCTCGCCTCAGGCGACGCCCGCGAGACGTCGCACTCGGTTTCGGCTGTCCTGACGGCGATCTCCGCTGGACTCGTCGCGGCCAGCGCAGCCTTGTGGGTGCTCGCCCCGTACATCATCGACTTCTACCTCGTCCTGGAGCACGGCAGGGCGGCGGGGGCCGAGCGCGCGCTTGCGACGCGGCTGTTGCGCTATTTCGCGCCGCAGGTCTTTTTCCTAGGCGCAACCGTAGCCA
>JAKAZH010000153.1 GCA_021815935.1 Actinomycetes bacterium | reverse complement strand
CGGCGCCTACGCGGCGATGGACTTCCTCCTCGACGCGCTCGGCGAGATCGCGACCGGCATCTTCGACCGCACGGCGAACCTGCTCAACCTGTCCTGCGACGTCATCTTCGTCGACACCTCCTCGACCTACTGGGAGGTGGACGTCGCCGACGAGGAGATCGACCTCGCGACGGCTAAGGAGAACGAGTCCGAGAAGGCGAGCGACGAGGGCCCAGCCGTGCCCTCCGAGGCGGCGCTTCGCCAGTTCTCCAAGCACAGCAAAGATCACCGCAAGGACCTGTTGACCGAACTACTGAAAGTATTCTCCCAGTTCAGGGCTTTGCGCCTCGCTTCGTGGTTTATGGTTCCGGCCCGTGGTCGACGACAACATGCTCAGGGATCTCAGTTCGCTGGGGGTGCCATTGGTGGGGTTGTTGGCGGCAACCGCCGATCCGTGGGAGCCCTATCGGCTGCTTGATCGCGACGGCGAGGCGATCCTTGCGGTTTCGGCCTATCTGCGGGGCCTGCAGGCCTCCGGGCGGCCGGCCACAACACAGCGGTCCTATGCGATGGATCTGCTTCGCTGGTATCGCTTCGTATGGGCGGTAGGGATCCCCTGGGACCAGGCGACTCGGACTGAGGCCCGCGACTTTTGCTTGTGGCTCCAAGTCGCCGACAAACCGAGGCGTCCACACTGGCGCCACCCTGTGGCGCAGCCCGGACCGGAGCGCTATACGCCCCCGGGCCCCAATGCGCTGACCGGCAAGGCGGCCCCTTCGACGAAGTACGCGGCCAAAACGGTGGTGCACTGCGAGTCGGTGGTGCGCGGGTTCTATGAGTTTCACCTCGAAGCCGGTACCGGCCCGATGGTCAACCCGTTCCCGCTCGCTCGCGCCCACCACGCCCGTCATGGCAGCCGACACCACAACCCAATGGAGCCCATCAGAGGCGAGCGCACCGGAAGATACCGGCCCCGGGTTCCCGTGCGCCTCCCTCGCCAGATACCCGACGAGCGTTTCGCCGAATTGTTCGCCCGGCTGTCATCGCACCGGGACCGGGCATTGGTCGCCCTGTGGGTCTCGACCGGGGCACGGGCGTCCGAACTGTTGGGGCTGACCGGTGGCGATGTAGACCCGGGCCAGCAGCTGATCACCGTGGTCCGCAAGGGAACCAAGGCCCTCCAGCTACTGCCCGCGTCCCCCGACGCGTTCGTGTGGCTGCGGCTCTATGAGGCCCAGATGCACGGTCTCGTGCCGGCTGGCCGTGACGAACCGTTATGGCGGACTCTCCGGCGCCCGTTCCGCCGGCTCACCTATGACGCGGCCCGGGCGATGTTTGACCGCGCCAATACGGCGCTCGGCGCCAACTGGACCATTCACGACCTTCGTCACTCTGCTGCCTATCGCATGGCTCGTGATCCCGAAGTCCCCCTGACCGATGTGCAGTGGGTCCTCGGACATGCTCGCCTCGCCACCACCCAGCTGTACCTGAACCCACTGCAAGACGACGTGATCGCCAGCGTGCTCGCCTACCACGCCCGGCGGGCAGCCGGGGAGACCGCTAGCAACGTTCCCTCGACGTCTTATCGTGCCGAGTCGCTCGACGTGCTCTTCTCGAGGAAGACGCTGTGACCACTTCCGCTTCCATCGCCGAGGCCGAGGTCGCCCCGGCGCTAGGGCGCGCCGCCGACTTTGCCGAGAACGTCGATCGGCTGGCCGAACGTTTCCCCCCGAGAGCACAGCAACGATCCTGGCCGACCACAAAGAGGCCGTTGGCCGAGATGATGGAGCTCGTCGCCGCCTCAGCGTTGCTGAACGATCTCGACGAGCGGACCCGAGGTCATCGTGTCGACAGCCTGAGAGCGCTGGTGGACTGGTTGGAGGCCCAGCCCGGGACCACCTGGGACGAACGGTGGCATGCCTCGGGTGCAGACGACGCGCTGGGGGGCACCTGGCGGGACCTCGTCGTGGCGGTCGCTGCCGGCGGTCCACGACGCATCTACGACTATCTGGGCTCAGGACTGGCGGTTCTCGTATGCGCCGATGTCATCCGCCCAAGCCTGCGATGGCTCCTTGCCTCGACCACCCCGAGGAAGCTGGCCGGCTCCCTGGCTGCGACCCGGGACCCGAAAGGCTTCGCCGACTTGGCGCTCGTTTTGGAGCGGGTAACGGTGAGCGTGGGCACGACCGGGCCCGCACTGCAACGGATCGCCGCCATCGTGGTGGCCAAGGGCGGCACCATCGCCGACATCACGGTCGGCGACTGCCTCCAAGTCCAACAGGTAGCGAGGAACACCTTCGCCGAGGGCCACAACAACAGCCCCTTCTTTTACCAGCTCCTCCACTCGATGGGCGTCTTCGGGCCTGACGCACCACCGTCGATCCGGATGTTCAACACTCTCGGACAACGCAGCGTCGAAGGACTCGTTGACCGCTACGACATCGCTTGCCGGCCGGTGCGCGATGTCTTGGTCGACTACCTGCGCGAACGCCAGATGCGCCTCGACTACTCCACGCTCAACTCTCTGTCGTCCACCCTGGCCAATCGGTTCTGGGCTGACCTTGAGCGACACCATCCGGGCATCGATTCACTACACCTCGCAACCGAGGTCAAGACAGCCTGGAAGCAACGCCTCCTCACCAAACCGATCCGACCCAACTCCCAAAAGGTCACCGGCGCCATCCGGCTCAATGCGATGGAGATCCTCTCCACTGTGCGGGCCTTCTATCTCGACATCGCCGAATGGGCGAACGACGAGCCGGCCCGCTGGGGGCCTTGGGCTGTCCCCAGCCCGATCCGATACAACGAGATCTCCCACAAGAAGAATCGCGATCACCGCAAGTCCCGGATGGACCAGCGCACCCGTGAGCGCCTGGCGATCCTGCCTGTCCTCTGTGCCGCCGTTGACGTGGAACGGCGAACGGCCGCCGAGCGTCTAGATGTTGCGCAACAGACCCCGCCGGGCGAGCTGTTCACCACGGCCGGCCAGACGCTGCGGCGGTCAACGCAGGGCAAAGTTGCACACACCCGGATATGGGCAGAGGATCCCGAGAACGCCAGACGCCGGGACCTCACATTGGAGGAGCATCAAGCCTTTTGGTCCTGGGCTTCCGTTGAGGTTCTGCATCACACCGGGATCCGAATCGAAGAACTCGGAGAGCTCTCCCATCACGACATGATCGAGTACAAGTTGCCCGACAGCGGCGAGTTCATCCCCCTGCTCCATGTCGTTCCCTCCAAAACCGACCTCGAACGTCTCTTGGTCATCAGCACCGAGCTAGCAGACGTGTTGAGCACCATCATCTGCCGGGTCCGGGGCGAGGACCAGACAGTGCCGCTGGTAGTGGCCTATGACGCCCTCGAGCGCACCTGGCTGCCCCCGATGCCGCTGTTGTTCCAGCGCCGCTTCGGCGCCGAGCACCGGCCGATCGCCCCACAAGCGATCCGCCACTTGCTCATCGGAGCAGCAGAACGAGCTGGGATCAGCGACGCCTCGGGCCGACCGCTGCGATTCGTTCCCCATGACTTTCGGAGGTTGTTCATCACTGACGCCATCATGCACGGGATGCCGCCCCACATCGCCCAACTGGTGGCCGGGCATCGGGACATCAATGTGACCATCGGCTACAAGGCCGTCTACCCCGAAGAGGTGATCAACGGCCACCGGGCCTTCATCGCCCGGCGCCGGGCGCTGCGTCCGAGCACCGAGTACCGCACCCCGACCGAGGAGGAGTGGACGGAGTTTCTCGGTCACTTCGAACACCGCAAACTTTCGCTAGGTACCTGTGGACGTTCCTATGCCACCGCTTGCATCCACGAGCACAGCTGCATCCGTTGCCCGCTGCTGCGTCCCGATCCCGCCCAGCGGCCCCGTCTGGTCCAGATAGAGGCGAATCTTGGTGCCCGGATCGACGAGGCCACCCGGGAAGGCTGGCCCGGCGAAGCCGATGGCCTCCGGATCAGCCAGGCCGCGGCCCAAGACAAGCTCGCCCAGATGGATCAGATCGTGGCACGCCACCAAGACTCCGTGCATCTGGGCATGCCTGACTTCGCTCACACTGCAGCTCGCACCGTCACCACCCGAGACCATCCCGCCAAAGACGGGAGCACTCGATGACCACGGCCGTCACCGCTAACCTCCATCAACATCTGCTGATGACGGCTGGCGCCCGCTCGAACGATTCCGATTGAACTGATGCCCCACGATTCTCTCCGAAAGATCGAAACCTTGACCGGGCGCCTTGAGTCCCTTTCAACCGAGCGGGAACTGGCCGTTGCCCGTGCACTGAACGCCGGTGCGACCTGGTCCGAGATCGCCAACTCGCTCGGCTGCAGTCCCCAAGCTGCGCACCGGCGTTACCGGTGGCTCCACTTCAGTGACCGCACCGGCGAGGTCTGGCATGAGAAGCCCCTGCCGTTCTAAAGCCCCTCCAATCTCTGGACAAGAGAAATCCTCTTCCAAACACCCCCGTAGTTCGGAGAAGACCTCCCCCAGGTGGTGCTCGGCATGGCGGTGACGGCCGAAGGGGTGCCGGTGCGGTGCTGGACGTTCCCGGGCAACACCTCAGACCAGGTGATCATCCGCACGATCAGAGACGACCTGGCCGGATGGATGCTGAATCGGGTGGTGTGGGTAGCCAACCGGGGCTTCAACTCGGTGGCCAACCGCGCCTACTTGCAACGCGGTGGCGGCCACTACGTGGTGGCGGAGAAGCTGCGCAACGCGAGCGGCGAAGCCAGAGAGGCGCTCGCCCGTCCTGGCCGTTATCGCAGCGTCGCTGGGAACCTCGAAGTCAAAGAGGTGATCGTCGGCGATGGTGAGCGGCGTCAGCGCTTCGTGGTGTGTCACAACCCCGAAGGAGCGGCACGCGACCAACAGGTCCGGGCGAACCTGGTTGCCTACCTGGAGACCCAGATCTGTGGCAGCGACACG
>JAKAZH010000152.1 GCA_021815935.1 Actinomycetes bacterium | reverse complement strand
GGACGGGGTGGGCACGACCCGGGTCTTGGTGAGGGCAGGAGCGATGCACGCGAGCCGCCGCCGTAGGTAGTCGGCTCCCAACCCGCTCGGCCACCGTCAAGTCGAAGCGGCCGTTCGTATGTCACGGTACGTTCACCAGTACCTCGTCGCCGTCGACGCGGACCTCGAATCGCCGGAGACCGGGGCGACGCCCAAGCATGGTGAGGCGCTCCCCTGTCGCGACGTCGTAACACCAGCCATGCCATGGGCAGGTCAGTACGCCGTCCGTCACCGCCCCGTCGTCGATAGGGTTGCCGACGTGAAGGCAGTGGTTCTCAAACGCGCGGGGACCGTCGGGGGTGTCGAACACCGCAAGCTGAACGCCGAGAAGGCGCACCGGCCACCCTCTGGCGGGCGGAATGTCCGAGCGGCGGCACGCATGCAACCAAGCCACTACCTGGGCCTTGAGGCGCTGACTCGGGCGAACGTCAAAAGTAGGTTCGACCCAACCTCAGCTCACTCCGCTTCGAGCGGTCTGCGCTCGATCTCGTTCAGACCGCCCCAGATCCCGTGCTGCTCCCTTGAGCGGATCGCGTATTCGAGGCAAAGCTTGCGCACACCGCAGCTCGCGCAGATCGCCTTCGCCTTCGACTCCCGGATGTCCCTGTCATCTTTGCGCTCGAAGTGCGACGGCGGGAAGAAGAGCGCCGTGTTCGGACCGCGGCATGCCGCCTTCGCCTGCCATATCGCCTCAGCATGTAGAACGCTCATACACAATCCCCCAGTACCTCGGCAGAACGGTAGCGCCTCATCCACCCTCACGACAAGAGGAACAGCAGAATTTTGAGCACCTTGAGCAGCACTTTGTCCTCCAGGCAGGACCCGTCGAGACCGCCGCGCTTCGAGCCGCCGGCGCGGGTCATGGTCGTCGCGGGCAAAGGCGGGGTGGGCAAGACGACCATCTCCGCTGCCCTCGCCTACCTCGCGGCTGCCTCGGGCATCGACGTGCTCATCGTGGAGGTCGAGGGAAAAAGCGGCCTCCCTCAGCTCTTCGACCACTGCGAAGAACTCGCCTACGACGAGGCCGTCCTCGTCGAAACCGGTGCTCTCGGCCCCGGATCCGCTTCCGTTCGGGCCCGCACCCTGACACCCGACGACGCGCTGGAGGAGTACCTCGACGATCGAGGGCTGGGGAAGATCAGCCGTCGGCTCAAGTCCACCGGCACCCTGGACGTGATCGCAACGGCAGTCCCCGGGATCAGGGACATTCTCGTGCTCGGCAAGGTAAAGCAGCTGGAACTCGCCGCCGCCTCGTCAGGCTCGCCGGGTCTGATCATCGTCGACGCCCCAGCGTCAGGCCACGCAGTAACCTTCCTTTCGAGTGCCTGCGGGCTGGTCGAAGCGGCGACCGTCGGGCCGATCCGGACCCAGGCTGCCGACGTCTCCGAAATGCTGTCAGACCCTCTGCGCTGCCAGGTGATGATGGTCACCCTCCCAGAGGAGACACCCGTCAACGAGGCAGCCGAAACCGCTTTTCACCTGGAGGACCGCGCCGGGGTCAAACTCACCCCGGTCGTTGTGAACGGCATCTGGCCGCAGATCGGGCCGCCTGACCCTATGGATCTTGCCCGCTACAACCTCGACGCGCGCGACTTGTCCCGGGTCGAGGACGCGATGGCGTTCCGTCTTGCCCGCCAAGCCAGCCAGGCTGAGCAACTGGTTCGACTCGCGGAGCTCCTTCCGCTCGAGCAGCTTCACGCTCCCTACCTGTTTACGACCGGGCTCGGCTTGGACGCAACTCGTGCCTTGGCTATCGCACTCGGGCTCGGGCTCGAATCGATCGCCCGATGAGCGCACGCAGCACGCTCGAAGACGTGATCGGCCGTCGGCAGGTGCTCATCTGTGCCGGACCCGGCGGCGTCGGCAAGACCACGTGTGCTGCAGCGATAGCCCTCCACGGGGCACGGCGTGGCCTTCGGGCTTGCGTCGTGACTATCGACCCGGCGAAGCGCCTCGGGGACGCGCTCGGTCTCACCTCGCTGTCGAACGACCCGCACCCGGTAACCCTCGATCCGCCTGCGCCCGGCGAAGGAGGACTCTGGGCGTTGATGCTCGACACGAAGTCCACCTTCGACGAGGTCGTTCGCCGCTACGCCTCCTCCGACGAGCAGGCAAGCTCGATCCTCTCCAACCGCCTTTACCGCAACATCTCCGGCGTCCTCGGTGGCACCCAGGAGTACATGGCGATGGAAAAGCTGTACGCGCTCCACAGCTGCGGGCACTTCGACCTGATCGTCGTAGACACTCCACCGACCCGCCACGCCCTCGACTTCCTCGACGCACCTTCTCGGCTGCTTCGGTTCCTGGACAACAGGGTGTTCCGGATTCTCATGTCGCCGACCCGGAGCGGCCTGCGTGCGATCGGAGCTGCTACGAACCTCCTTTTGCGGGGAATCGCCAAGGTGGTGGGAGGAGCGGTCGTCAATGACGCCGTCGCCTTTTTCACCGCTTTCGAAGGGATGGAGCAGGGCTTCCGGGATCGAGCTGCCAACGTGTCGGCGCTTCTCGGTGACGACCGAACCAGCTACATCCTGGTCGCTTCACCCAAGCGCGAGTCTGTGACTGAAGCGATCTTCTTTGCGGACCGTCTCGGTGACTCCGCTGACCGAGTCGATGCTCTTATCGCTAACCGTATGTTCCCGGATTTCGGGCCGCTTCCACCCGGAGTCGACCCGACCGTCGACGACCTTGGCACGGCTCCTGAAGGCCTCGAGGTATGGATGGCCAACCTCGCAGATTTCGAGCGGATCCGTTCGAAAGAGGAGGCACACGTCGCCGAGCTTGCCGAACGGCTGCCGACGACCCCGATCGTCAAAGTGCCATTCCTGGCGCGTGACGTCCACGATTTGGAAGGCTTGGACGAGCTTCGGGGCTTCCTTTTCGCCCGGGGTCAATGACTCGCGATGCATGTCCGCTCTGCCGAGACATCGACGGTGAAGGCGCCCGGCGACGAAACGGTGAAGGCGCCCGGCGTTCAAACCGCGGCTACACGTGTCGCCAATCAGCCCCCGATGACGCCTGGCGCGCCCTGCGAATCGTCAGCGTGCAGTGCAGCCTTAGCTTGCGCGACCGTTTCGGCGACATTGACGATGCGGTCGAAGCCGGTCGTCTTGAGCAAGCGAACGAGGGTAGGTCGATCGCAGGCGACCGACACCTCGCCACCCAGTTCCCGGGTGCGCCGTATTCCGCCGATCAGCGCGCCAAGGCCGGCGCTGTCGATAAAAGGCACTCCCGAAAGGTCGATTATCAGCCTCTTCGCCGACGCGACCTCCGCCAGCACCTGGCGGAAGTGCGCCACGGTGAAAGCGTCGAGCTCGCCCGTGGGGCGGCAGACGGTGAAACCATCCTCTGTCTCCTCCGTAGCAATCGTGAGCACGGGGCCTCCTTAACTTCGTCGGCGACTTGGATCCGATCCTACCCTGCTGGTCTAGCACGCTAATCTCGACGCCGTGACGGACATCCTCGTAGCGGCCGACGACCCCCGGGTGTTCGAAGAGATCCGGTCGGTTGTCGAGGACAGCTCGACCATCCTGCGCTGGGTGAAGAGGGGTGAGGACGTCAGGGAGTCGATGAACTACCAGCCGGCCGACCTCGTGATAGCGGACATGCAGATCGACACGATGGGCGGGATCGCCGTTGCCTTCGACCTCGAGCTCGAAGCGGACGCCGGCAGACTGGAAACCCGGCCGCTGCTTTTGCTGCTCGACCGGCGTGCCGACGTGTTCATGGCGCGTCGTAGCGGTATCAAAGGTTGGCTCGTCAAGCCGATAGACCCCCTTCGTCTCCGCCGCGCTACTGCGGCGCTTCTGGCGGGCGGGACGTGGTACGACGAAAGCTACCTGCCTTCTCCGGTGTTAATCCCGGTCAACTAAGATGGGGAGCTACGGGAAGTAGCGCAGCTTGGTTAGCGCGCAGCGTTCGGGACGCTGAGGCCGCGGGTTCGAATCCCGCCTTCCCGACCAGGAAAACCGCAGGTCAGGCCCCATTTTGGCGATGGGGCCCCGACGGCACCGCCGCCCTGACCTCCCCTGACGGGCGCGGACGGGTGACCGTTCCCGCCGACTACCTCGCCGAGCACGTCGCCCTCGCCTACGCCGTCACCGTCCACAAAGCCCAAGGCCTCACCGTCGACCGGGCCCTGACTATCGTCGACGAGCGAACCACCCTCGAACACCTCTACGTCGGCATGACCCGAGGACGCCGCACCAACCACGCCCTCGTGACCACCTCCGCCCGCGGCGACGAGCACACCGAGACTCCCGCCAGGGACGCCCGTCGCGTCATCGAAGGAGTTCTCCGGCGCTCCGGCAACGAGCCATCCGCCACGGAGCTGCTCCGCGCCGGCCCCGACCGGCGCACCACCATCGCCAGGCTCGCCGAGCAAGCCGGCTGCGAGGCCGTTGTAGCCCAAGAGCTCGTCGCTGCCCGAGAGGAACTCAACCGCGCCCTCGCCGCCGAGCAGCGCCTGCAGGCAGCCGCTCCCGAGACAATCAAGGCGCCGTCCGCTCGCAGAAGCCCGAGCAACTCAGGCCGGCCGGCGCCAATGGCTCACCGACCACCCCGAGGCCGTCACCCACGTCCAACAGCTCGCGAGGCTCCTCGCCGCCGTGGAGCGACGCGGGCAGCGGGCCGGGGACCAGTTCGGGCCTTCGTCGCAGGCTGCCAATCCCTCGCCGCCCGAGCCGGATCGCAGCCTCACGCTCTGAGAGCGCTATCGAGTAGGCGTCGCCGTTGACACGTCGCGACAACCGCTAACGGCGGCGGCACGGAGCGCACAGTCCCGTCGCCCTGGGCGGATTCCTGCCGTGACTGCTCGGTGAGAGGCATCGACCAGATGAGGCAGTCTGGGCGTGTGGTCGACGCCTTGTTCGCAAGTCCGCGCCTTGCCGAGGTGTACGACCCTCTCGACCCGGATCGCAGCGAC
>JAKAZH010000151.1:3377-4997 GCA_021815935.1 Actinomycetes bacterium | reverse complement strand
ACAACCCTGAAAAGGAGAAAACTAGAGATGAAGAAACTGCCGATTGACACCACGGTTATGGGGTTCATCGCGGCTGGGGTTCCTGAGCCGGTGGTGGATTTCGAGTCCCGCCGGCCTAAGACCGACGAGAACGGAATCCCGTTGTATGCGGTGTCGGTGATGGCGATGGCCGCCGGCGAGGCGGACGTGATCGCTATCAAGGTGCCCGGCGAGCCGAGGGGTATCGCTGCTGGTGTCCAGCTGCGTGTGACGGGTCTGGTCGGGGTGCCGTGGGCGATGGATGACCGTTCGGGTATCGCGTTCCGGGCGGCGTCTATCGAGGCGGCTGCTGGCCCGGCGAAGAGCACCGACAGGGCCGGGTCGTGAGGTCCCGGTGGTCTGCCGCCACCAAGTGCTTGTTTTGCTTGGTGGCGGCGGCCGCCGGTGACTGGTCGGTCACCGTCGCGGCTGTCTACATCTGTCTGCGGGTGTTGGGCGCCTACTGGGGCGGCCTGGAGATGCGGGTCGCTCCCGCCACACCGGCCCCGCTGTCTGTGCGTGTGCTGCGCTGGTGTTGGCGTCTGGAGGTGGGAGTCGCTTTCGGGGTCGCGTCCGCCCAGTCGCTGCTGGCGCATTTTGTCGGTCAGAACTCGAGCGGAGGCTGGATTTTCACGATCGCGGCCGGGTTACTGGCTTGGCCTGTGTCGCGGGAGCGTTTGAAGGCGGCTTTGGTTGCGGTGCGCCGCCGGCGGCGTTGGACGTACTGCCTGGCGACTGTGTCGGCGGGCTCCGCTGCTCCGATCGTCGCCGAGTTCGGCGACGCGCCGGGAGGCGAGTGGGCGAAGGTGCGTGTCGGCGCGGGTTCCACGGTGGCGGAACTGGCCGCCAAGTCGGAGGCGATCGCCGCGTTCCTCGCCGTCGACCAGGCCCGGGTGGAGAGGCACCCGACGAACGCCGGGTGGGCGACGATCGTCGCGTTGTCGGTCGACCCGTTGTCGCAGGCGAGCCCGACATGGCCGTGGATGAACGCCGGTCAAAGCTGGGTGTGGCAGCCGATCCCGGTCGGTATCGACGAGACCGGCCAGCCAGTCAGCGTCACCCTCGCGGAGCACAATCTGCTGCTAGGCGGCGAGCCGGGCTCCGGGAAATCCGTGGCGCTATCCCAGCTGGTCGCCGCGGCGGCTCTCGACCCGGACTGCGGGCTGTGGCTCGCGGACGGGAAACTGGTCGAGCTGGCCTCCTGGCGGGCGTGCGCGGACGGGTGGGCGGGCACCGACATCGGCGAAGCTATCGGTCTGCTTGCCGGGGTGCAGCGGATCATGGAGGCCCGCTACCAGCAGCTCCTCGCGGAGGGGAAACGCAAAATCGACCGGTCCACCGCTTTGCAGGTGCTCGTCGTCGACGAGCTGGCCCACTATCTCGCCTGGCCGGACAAGAAACCCCGCGACACGTTCGCCGAGATGCTTCGGGATTTGGTGTCGAGGGGAAGGGCGGCGGGGATCGTGGTTATCGCCGCCACCCAGAAACCTTCGTCGGATATCGTCCCGACCAGCCTGCGGGACCTTTTCGGTTACCGGTGGGCGTTGCGCTGCACCACTAACGCCGCGTCGGACACGATCCTCGGGTCGGGCTGGGCCAGCC
>JAKAZH010000151.1:0-3367 GCA_021815935.1 Actinomycetes bacterium | reverse complement strand
GCTGCTGCACGAGTCCGGGATGCCTGTCCGTCTGCGAGCACACCATCTCGACGACGATCAGATCAAGATGCTCGCCGAGTGGGCCACGCTCGTCCGGCGAGCGCACCGGAGCGCCGGCGATGACTGACAACAATCGCCGCCCATCCCACGACGGCAGTCACGGGGGCGGCAGTAACGGGGGCGGCATGGTGGCGCCCCCGGTTGTCGCCCAGGCCGTCGAACGGGTGTCGAGGGTCGACTACGCCCGCTGGGAGGCGATGGTCCATGCGTCTGGATGCTGCGCTCAGCCGGTCCGTCTCGCCGGCCGGGTCCGCCGAGCCGACCCCGACAGCGGCGAACTTCAGCTGGTGTACTCGACCGCGGGGGAGGCCGACCGGGTGCTGCTCAAAGCGTGTCAGACGAGGAGGGCTACCCGCTGCCCTGCGTGCGCCGCCATCTACCGCGGTGACGCCAAAGCACTGCTCCGCGCCGGGCTCGAACCGCAACCCGGCACGCCAAACGACGAAGGCGATGCTGGCGTTCCGACGGTGTTCGTCACGCTGACCGCCCCGTCATACGGCGCCGTGCACCGGGTCTTCGAGCCGCCAGCCGCCTGCCGGGCCGCCCCCAAGGCCGGCAGTTGCGACCACGGACAGCCACGGGCCTGCGACCTGGTACACGGCCGCGACGACCCGATCCTGGGGTCGGCGTTGTGCGCCGACTGCTACGACTGGGAGGGGGCGGTCATGTTCAACGCGCACCTCGGCCGGCTGTGGCAGCGGACCACTATCGCCGTCATCCGCCACCTGGCGAGCGCTGCGGGCGTTCCTGTCCGCAACATGAGCCGTTCGTGGCGGCTGTCGTTCGCGAAGGTCGTCGAGTTCCAAACCCGCGGTGTCGTGCACGTGCACGCTCTCGCCCGCCTCGACCATCTCGACGACAGTCCCGCCGGCCTCGACGGCAGTGACCTTGCCGCGGCGTTCGCGGCCGCGGCCGCGAAGGTGGCAGTCCCCAACCCGCTCGACCCTGTCCGGTTGATCCGGTGGGGAAGCCAAACCGACATTCAGCCGATACCCGCCGAACGGCGCCTGATAGCGGCCGCCTACCTGGCGAAGTACGCCACCAAATCGGTTGACACCGCGGGGGTGTTGGATCACCGTCTCCGCGGCGTCCATCACCTCGACCGCCTCGACCTGTCCGGGCAGCTCCGGCGGATGGTTACCACCGCCTGGAGGCTCGGCGGCCGACCGGAGCTTAAAGGGCTCAACCTGGCGGCGTGGGCGCATTGCGCCGGCTACCGGGGGCACTGGCTGACCAAATCGAGGTACTGGTCGACCACGTTCGGCGAGTTGAGGGCGAGACGCCAGGCGTGGCGGCTAGAGCGGATCGGCGTCACCCCCGACGACGTCAAGAATCGTATCGGGGAGTGGGAGTACAAAGGTGTTGGCCATCTCAACGCCGGCGACGCCTGGCTCGCCGCGTCGGCTGCTTCCGCGCGGCACCTGAACCGGCGTACCGTCTGGGAAGAAACCTGAGGGCTGGGCGATCATGGACGCGGACTCCGCCACTAGAATAGGAACGGATCTTGCGACGGCGGGGATCACCTCGACGGTCACCTGGATCCCCGACCTGAACCCGGCTCGCCGCCGGGCACTCGGCGAAGCGGTCGTCGCCCTGCGTCTAGCCCAATCAGACACTATTGCCGGCCGGATCGAAGCTGCGGCCGGGACGCCGGAGGAAATCAATGAGGAAGCCGACTAACCGAAACTCGACTGACCGCAACTCGACTGACCGTAAAGCGACGGGACCGGAACGGCGGTTCGCCGCCGTCTGTACCCGGGTGTCGACCGCGGACCAACTGCGAGGGACCTCGTTGGACACCCAGATGGACGAATGCCGCGCGTACGCGAAGCAGCGCAGTCTGAAGGTGATCGGCGAATACGTCGATGGTGGGGTGTCGGGAAAGTACGCGAACCGGCCCGGCCTGGACCGGCTTATGGCCGACTGCCGAGTGGGGCTCGTCGACGTTGTCATCGTCGCGAAGCACGACCGCTTCGGGCGGTCGTTTCGCCATACCGTCGCGTTGGTCGGCGAACTGGAAGAGCTGGGGGTGGAGTTCGTCAGTATCGCGGAGCGCATCGACGACACACCGTCGGGTCGTTTTCAGCGCAACGTGTTGTTGTCGGTGGCCGAGTTCGAACGCGAACGCATCTTGGAACGCACTAGCGCCGGACGGGAGCGGCGAGCTGTCGAAGGAAGGTGGGCTAACGGTGTCCCGCCGTTCGGCTGGCGGCTGATCCGAGACGAGCGAGGGATCAGCCAAATAGCAGTCCATCCAGGCGAGGCGGCCATTTGGAGGATCATCGCGGAGGGAATGATCGACCGGGGCCTGTCAACTTTGGCGATGGCCAGAGAACTCAACGCTGCTGGTACGCCCAAACGCAAAGGCGGGATCTGGACCGCCGGCTCGCTACGCCACCTCGTGCAGAGCGCGCACGCCCTCGACGGGAACTGGGTGTATCGCCGCGACGGGCGACCGTGGGCGAAAACGACTGACGGGCCGCCGATACCGATGACCCTACCGGCGATCCTCAGCCCGGAACGCTTCGCGGTCCTGCGAACAGTGATCGTCCGCCAGAACCAGACCCGCAAGCCGATCAACACCCTTCACCTCCTATCGGGACGGCTCAAATCGGCGTGCGGGGCACAAATGTGGATTCAGCTTCGAGACAACGGGATCCGCATGTACCGATGCCGGGCGAAATACGCCCCCGACGGGGGCGGCGCCGCCAAAACCGCCAGATGCGGCTGTCGCAACATCGACGCCGAAACCATCGAAGAACACGTCTGGGCCGCCGTCGGCGAAGTGCTTTTGGATCCCTCCGCTCTGCTCGCGCTCGCCGGCGAACAAGCAGCCACCGCGGCTGTCGCTTCGGGCATCTCCCAAGACGACATAGCCGCGCTGGAGCGCAAAATCTCACGGCTACAAAAAGCGGCGTCCACCGCCCTGGCCGAGGCGCTCGCCCAAGGGATCGACATGACCGTCGCCGCGGGCGCCGTGCGCGCACTGCAAGCCCGACTCGACGAGGCACAAGAACGTCGCAAACTGATAGCCGCTTGGGCGGCCAGCGCCGAGGAGCGCACCGGTCGAGCCAAGACCCTCACCCAGATCGCCAACGACACCACCCGAGCCATCAACCTGCGGCCCTTCGGAGACGCCCACCGCCGCCTGCTAGACGCCCTCGACATCCGAGTTGAAGTCGCCGCATGGATCGACTGCATCGCGTGCCGCGGGACAGGCCGAGCCACCGGCAAAGGACGAGGAAAGCTATGCGAAACCTGCGTAGGACACCGAGGCAAACCGGACCTGCGAATTAGCGGCCACCTA
>JAKAZH010000150.1 GCA_021815935.1 Actinomycetes bacterium | reverse complement strand
TCCTGCTTGCCCCGACCTTGCGGTGCGTAGGGCTTCGAGTGCACGAGGTGGACCCCGAGCACCGCGCAGGTGCGCTGGAGCTGGGAGGACTTGTAGGGGGCGCCGTTGTCGACGTTGTGCCGATGTCGGCACAACGTCGATTATGCCGACCTCCGCGTTATGCCGACTCTTCCCGGGACTCCCAGGCTGACAGGGGCGCTGGTCCTCAAATTGTCGGCATAATCCGGCGGATTGGCCCATCCTCTGTTCTTCGATCCAGGAGACGGAGGAGTCATGACAAATCCCAAAAGCAAGGTCACGAAGGTCAACATCGGAGGGCCATTGGCGCCCTTCGCCGATCTCTACAGGTCGCGCCTGCAGCAGTCCGGCTACACGCCGTTATCGATCGTCAATGAGCTGCGCCAGCTGGCACATCTCAGTCGATGGCTCGAGGAGGGCCGGCTGACTGGGTCGGATCTCACGATCGAACGGCTCCAGCAGTATGTCGAACTGCACCGTGATCGTTATGGGAATCGAGTCCGTTCGCTGCAGGGACTGAGCCCCCTGCTCGAGATCCTTGACGGACAAGGAATCAAGCGACTGAGCGAACAAGCAGGACCACATTCGCCCAGCGACATGATGATCGGCTCGTTCAAGACGTATCTGCTTCATGAGCGTGGACTGGTTCCGTCGACGACCGAGTCTTACGTGCTGCGGGCACGTCGTTTCCTGACCTGGTTCGCTCCTACCGGCCAGGTTGCCAGCTTGAGTGCGAGGGACGTTACCGACGCTGTATTGCGCGAATCTGCCTCAGTGTCGGTGGGGGCCACACAGTTGTTCGTGGTGGCACTGCGTTCGTTCTTGCGATTCTGCTTCATCGAGGGGTTGATGCCGACTGACCTGTCGGCGGCGGCACCGTCGCTCACCGGCCGTCGACACTCGCCGCTGCCAAAGGGGATCGGCGGCAACGCGGCCGAGGCGCTCCTTCGATCGTGCGACAAGCGCCGTTCAAAAGGCCGCCGGGACTATGCCATCGTGCTCATCCTGGTTCGCCTCGGGCTTCGCTCCAGCGAGGTCGCCGGCCTCAGCCTCGACGACATCGACTGGCGGGCCGGCGAAATCGTGGTGCGTGGCAAGGGTCGCCGCGAAGACCGGCTTCCGCTTCCCAGCGACGTGGGCGGTGCGATCGCCGCCTATCTACAGAGGGGTCGCCCGAAGACCACTGATCGGGCGGTGTTTCTGCGATTTCTTGCCCCAATCGGGCCGCTCGGACGCGGTGGGATCGCCACCGCGGTGCGACGTGCCTGCAAGCGCGCAAACCTGCCGCCCATCGGGCCCCACCGGCTCCGGCACACGCTGGCCTGTGAGATGGTCGGAGCCGGCGTCCCATTGCCGGAGATTGCCCAGGCGCTCCGGCACCGCGGCATCTCGTCGTCCTCGATCTACGCCCGGGTCGACATCGAGGGGCTCCGAGCTCTTGCCCAGCCCTGGCCTGGGAGCGTGGCATGACCAATCTCTCCATCCACGTGCAGGACTACCTTCGCCTTCGGCGGTCATTGGGCTTCAAGCTCGAGACTCCTGGCCGTTTCCTTGACCAGTTCGTCGCCTACCTCGAGGCGTCCGGCGCCGACACGGTCACAGCCGAGTTGGCCATCGCATGGGCCCGGCTGCCTGAGGACGTCCAATCCATCCACTGGGCACATCGACTCGGAGCCGTGCGAGGTTTCGCGATGTACCTGAAGACGATTGATCCCGTCACCGAGATCCCGCCCCGCGACGTGTTCGGGGCTCGCCAGCTACGCCCGGTCCCCTACTTGTGGTCCAACGCCGACATCGGGCGGCTCATGGAGGCTTCCCGCCAGCTCCGTCCCGCCCTGTGGGCGGCGACCTGCGAGACGCTCTTTGGCTTCTTGGCCTCTACGGGGATGAGGATCGGCGAGGCGGTCGGTTTGGAACGGAGCGACGTAGATCTCGTTGAGGGAGTCGTCACGATCCGAGACGGGAAGTTCGGCCGCTCCCGGATCGTGCCTCTCCATGAGACCACGACCGCCGCCTTGGCGGCCTACGCGGTGCAGCGGGAAGAGTTCTCGCAGGGATCACGCGCCTTCTTCGTCCCGAGTAAGGCGACCGTGCTCGCGACGGGAAGCGTGCAAGCGGCTTTCAATCGGCTCACCACACAGATCGGCCTACGCACCGAGTCGGTGCGTCCGCGCATCCATGACCTCAGGCACACGTTTGCTGTTCGGACACTCATCGAATGGCTCCGCGCCGGGATCGATGTCGGCGCTGGGATTCCGGCGTTGTCGACTTATCTCGGGCACGTGAACCCTGCCGGCACCTATTGGTATCTGCAGGCGTCGCCAGAGCTGATGGAGCTCGCGGCCATTCGTCTCGACGGACGGTTCGGAGGGGGACAATGACCGCGCTCGCTCCGACCCTCCAAGCGTTCTTCACTGAGCGCCTTATCGGCCAGCGCCGGGCCAGCCCGCACACCATCGCCGGCTACCGAGACACGTTTCGACTCCTCCTCGGCTTCGCCGCCGAGCAGACGGGGAAGCGGCCTTGTGACCTCGATGTCGGCGACCTCGACGCGCTCGTCGTCGCCTCCTTCTTGGACCACCTCGAGCACGCCCGGGGAAACGCCATCGCGACGCGCAACAACCGACTCGCCGCCGTCCATTCGCTGTTCGGATGGGCATCTCTGCACCACCCCGAGCACGCGGCGTCGATCCAACGAGTGCTCGCGATCCCGCCTAAGCGGGTCGAGCGCAACCTGGTTACCTTCCTCACCGAGGAGGAGGTGGACGTCCTCATCGCCACGTGCAACCGGGACACCTGGACCGGCCGACGAGACCACGCGATGCTTGTGCTCTTTGTGCAAACAGGCTTGCGAATATCCGAGCTGGCCTCACTGAATTGCGCAGACATCACCCTCGGAACCGGCGCCCACGTGTCGTGCCTCGGGAAGGGCCGAAAGCATCGGCAGACGCCATTGGTCCCTTTGACCATCAGTGTCTTGAAGATCTGGCTGGCCGAGCGCGGCGGCTCACCGTCTGATGTGCTGTTCCCGACGTCGAAAGGCAGACACCTGAGCCGGGACGCCATCGAACATCGGATCCGACTCTACGCAACACAAGCCAGTGCGATCTGCCCGTCGATCAATACCAAGCATGTGACCGCCCACACGCTCCGCCATACCTGTGCAATGTCACTTCTTCGATCGCAGGTGCCCGTCGAGGTCATTTCTCTTTGGTTGGGCCATGAGCAGGTGTCGACCTCCAACATCTACCTTCATGCCGACATGTCCATGAAGGAACAGGCGATCGAACGGGTTCGACAGCCCAACACCACCCCTGGGCGCTATCGCCCCCCAGACCCACTGCTCGCCTTCCTCGAGGCCCTGTGATTATGCCGACAATTTGAGGACCAGCGCCCCTGTCAGCCTGGGAGTCCCGGGAAGAGTCGGCATAACGCGGAGGTCGGCATAATCGACGTAGAGGTGCTCGGGAACCCCGCGGCGGGTGATCGCCGCGCGCAGCACGTCCTGGCCCGCCCGGGTGTTCTCCTCCTCCATCCATCGCGCCCCGACGAGCAGGCGGCTGTGGTCGTCCACGAGGACGAAGAGCTTGGCCCGCCTCGAGCCCGCCCTGCGGGGATGGGGGACGAAGGGGCCGACGAGGACGTCGCCGATCCAGATCTCGTTGCGCCGGGCGGCCTCGAAGCGCCCGAAGGCTCGTGCCGGTGAGGAGGTGAGCTCCCGGCGGGAGACGCCCGAGCGCCGCAGATGCTCGCGAAGGGTCCGCTCCGAGAGAGCGACGCCGTGGGCGCGATGGATGATCTCGGCGATCTGGGCGGCCGAGCGGGTCGGCACCGCCCGGCGGAGCGCCACGGCCTCGGCCATGAGCTCGGGGCTCACGCGCCCCCGGCCCTTGTCGGATCGGGGAACCGGCGCCAACCCGGAGAGGCCGTCTCGTCGATAGGCGGCGATCCAGCGGTCGATCGTGGAGCGGGAGTAGGTGTGCTCCTCGCCAACGGGATCGACAAAGGGCCGAGCGCTGAGCGCGCGCACGAGCAGGCCACGCTCGGCCTGGCTGAGGTGCGCGCCGGCCGCCTGCGCGATCACCGAGTAGCGGTGCAACGCGACGGCCTCTGTGGGGTCGTGATCCATCGGTTCGTCCTCTCCGTCCTCGCCAGCTTTTGGCGACGAGGTGATCAAAGACGACCCTCAGGCGATAATCCATGGCGGATCGGTGTTGGCGGACAGCAGCTCGCCGCCGACGATGCGGTTGGCGATGCGCCAGGGGCTCCCCGTCGCGCCGGAGCGGCGGCGGTCGGCCGCCGCGAGCGCGCCGATCGCGAACAGGACCGCGTTGGCGTCACCGACTGGGACGCCCCCGACGAGGTCGCCAAGGGCCACAACTGCGGCGAGGAAGCCGCTCGTGAGCGTCTTCGCTCGAGCGAGGAACCGCCGGCGCCAGTCGCGTGCGGTCGTGTAGGGCACGTCCGCTCCTGCTGCGGCGACAGCACCTGTTGTGCCGGTGAGCATCTGCTCGAGCGCGTCGCCGATCACCTCGACGGCGTCGAGACGGAGCCGCCCGACGAAGTCGGGGACGAGGCCATGGGTCACCCGGCAGGCTCGGCAACGTGCTCGCCGGACGACGAGGCGGAGAATCTCGCCGCCGAAGCGAAGCGGGCGGGAGTAAAAGCCGTGGAACGACATCGCCTTCTGGCAGCTCGGGCAGTCGGGGCGGTCGAGCACGACCTTGCGGCCGGCCGCCGCGTAGTCGTGCGCCGTCATCGGACAGTGCCATACGATCGTCATCGGGCGAACCGCCCCTTCTGCACCCCTCCCTGCCGCGGCGTCGAATCGAGGTGGGAGGGGTGCGTCGCGTCCAGTGTCGAGACGCGATGCTCCCGCTCCTCCCACGTCGTCCTCAAGCCGGCTGCCGGACCGACGGCGTCCGCAACGAACGGCGCCAATCAACCCACAGCTGTCGTCAGGAGGTCACGCCGCTAACATCGGGCAGCGCCTCGAGA
>JAKAZH010000149.1 GCA_021815935.1 Actinomycetes bacterium | reverse complement strand
TGAACGGACCAGCTGAGCAGTCACTTGCTCTGCTTCGGGGCCTGCGAGTGTGACGCAGTGATGCACCCACTGCCAAACCTGCGCGCGGCTGATCTCGGCGGTGGCGGCGTCTTCCATCAGGTCGTGGATGGCGGCGGCACCGGTGCCTGACAGCCACGACGCCAGGTAGCGAACCCCGACGTCGAGGTTGGTGCGAAGGCCGGCCATTGTGATCCCGTCGGGCGGTCGTCGTACGTCGAGGAGGCGACCCGGCCCGACAGCTACTTCAGGTCGTTGACGATCCAGCTGGTTCGGTCGCTCGCCGAGGACGGCGTCGAACTCCGCCTGCGCCGTCGCGACGAGGTCGGGGTGCGCGACCCATGTCCCGTCGAAGCCGTCGCCGGCCTCCCGGCGCTTGTCCTCCGTGACCTTGACAAGGGCGGCCTCCGTAACCTGCGGCTTGCGCCGGTTGGGGATGAAGGCCGACATGCCGCCGATAGCGTGAGCTCCGCGACGGTGGCAGGTCTTCACGAGAAGCTCGGTATATCCCCTCATGAACTCCGTGGTCATCGTCACCAAGGACCTGTCCGGAAGTACGAAGTCCGGGTCGGCGTGGAAGCGCTTGGCGATGCTGAAGATGTAGTCCCAACGGCCGGCGTTCAATCCGCAGATGTGCGGGCGCAGCTCGTAGAGGATCTCGTCCATCTCGAAAGCGGCGGTGATCGTCTCGATGAGCACGGTCGCGCGGATCGAGCCTCTGTCCAAGCCGAGCGCGTCCTCGCTGTAGGACATCACGTCGTTCCAAAGTCGTGCCTCGAGGTGACTTTCGAGTTTCGGTAGGTAGAAGTACGGCCCGAAGCCTTGGGAGAGGCTTTCCCGGCCGTTGTGGAACAGGTAGAGGCCGAAGTCGAACAGGCTCGCCGACACTGCTCCTCCGTCGACCCGGAAATGTTTCTCGTCGAGGTGCCAGCCCCTCGGTCGTAGCATCAGGGTTGCAAGCTCCGCTTCGGGGCGGAGCCGGTAGACCCGATCGGGGGTCGTGACTTCCAGGGTCCGCCTGACGGCATCCATCAGGTTGACCTGGCCGCGCACGACGTTCGCCCATGTCGGCGACGTCGCGTCCTCCAGATCGGCCATGAAGACTTTGGCGCCGGAGTTGAGCGCGTTGACCATCATCTTCGCCTCGACCGGGCCGGTGATCTCCACTCTGCGGTCCTGAAGGGGCTTCGGCGCTTCGGGCACCTGCCATCCACAGTTTCGGACGTCCTCGGTCCCGGTCAGGAAGCCCGGTCTTTCACCGGCGTCGAAGCGGGCTTGGCGCTCGCTGCGTGCGCCGAGAAGCGCAGATCGTCGTGAAGCGAACGTTCGTTGTAGGTCGGCTAGGAAAGCGGCTGCTCCGGGGGTCAGGACGACATCCGCGTCAGGGTGCGCCTCGATGGAGATACCCGGGTCCGGCTTTGTTTCTAATGATGGCGGGTTCGCTGCACTCGGCATGGATTCCATCTTGACGGAAATTTGTCAAATCATGCACGCCAAAGATTTCAAAGGTTGTCCATTTTTAGAAAAAAGTGTAAACTTCTCAGCTGTGTCAACCTTCCTCCACGACCCGCTCGTGTTCGGTCAACGGCTGCGTTTCTTCCGTCGAAGGGCCGGACTAACCCTGGAGGGTTTGGGGGCGATGACCGGAAGACCTGCTTCGTATCTGTCCCAGGTCGAGAACGGGCACCGAGAGCCGCGACTTTCGACGGTCAGCCAGCTCGCCAATGCCATCGGTTGCACGCCGGCGGACCTTCTCGCCCCGAAGGCGCCGAGTCGTCGGGCTGAACTCGAGGTCACGGTGACCAACATGCAGAACGACCACCTCTATACCTCCCTGCGCCTTCCCTATCTGCGACCAGGCGCGAAACTCGACGACGTAGCCTTGGAGCACATCGTTGCGCTCTACCAGAGGTTCCGCGAACTGTCGAACCTCGAAGTCGCGCGCTCGTCGAACGGCCCAGGCTTCCAGGCGCCCGGCGGAGCGCGGGCAGCGAACGCTGCGATGCGCGACGAGATGCGCAAACGCGACAACTACTTCGCTGAGGTCGAGGCGGCGGCGACCCGGGCCCTCGACGCTGTCGGCTACGGCGGGTCGGGTGCCGTCTCGGAGCGCAACCTTACCGACGTAGCGACGTTCCTCGGCTTCAACGTGGCTCGGGTGCAGGACATGCCCCCCTCCACCCGCTCCATCACAGACGTACGGAATCGCGTCGTCTACGTGCCCCAGCGCAATGCGACGGGCGGGCAGAGGTCGACACGTTCGGTCGTGGCCCAGACGCTCGGGCATTTCGCGCTCGGCCATGGCGAACCGGTCGACTTCGACGGCTACGTCCGCCAACGCGTCGAGGCCAACTATTTCGCCGGGGCCCTTCTATCACCGGAACGTGCAGCAGTCCGCTTCATCGGCGAAGCGCGCGTACGCCAGGACATTTCGGTCGAGGACCTGGCCGAGACGTTCTACATCTCCTACGAGATGGCGGCGCACCGCCTGACCAACTTGATCACCCACCACTTCGACATCCCAATCCACTTCCAGCGCTCCGACCCCGAAGGACTCCTGTGGAAGGCCTACGAGAACGACGGCGTCCTGCTGCCCGCCGACGAGGACGGAACCATCGAAGGTCAGCGGCTCTGTCGGTGGTGGAGCTCCCGCCAAGCCTACGAATCGCCCGACTCCTACGAGATGCACTACCAGAGGACCGACACCGCCGGAGGGACATTCTGGTGCGCGACCCACATCGACTTGGACCGCGACCGCGGCGACGCAATCACCGTCGGCACGCTCGACTCCATGTCGCGGTGGTTCCGAGGATCCGACACAACTCGCCGGGAAGTGTCGAGATGTCCCGACCCGTCCTGCTGTCGTCAGCCGTCGACAGAGGTCCTACGCCGCTGGCAGGGGGCGGCATGGCCATCTGCGCGCGACCACAGCCACTTCGTGTCAGGGCTTCCGACAGATACGGTCGTGTTCAGTCCGCACCCCGGCGTCGAGCTCACCGACGTGTATTCGTTCCTGGATCGCCACGCAGGCACCATGTGAGCGAGGAAGCCACACGGTGGGGGCATACTCATGGCGCCAGCGACAGCCCGGTCAGCCAGCGGTAACCGTAGGGCGGTACTACAAGCCCTTCGCCGGAGTAGTCGAACGGAACACCCGAGATCTCCTCGACGACACGGTCCGACGGCTCCCCGAGCTCACCCCAGGCGACCCAGGCGTCGCGCTCCGAGAAGTTGTACACCTGCATCACGTCGCCGGCTGCGTGACGGCGGCCGACGAGGAGAATCGCAGGGTCCGATCCCGCTGACACGGCGCTCTCCACCGCTCCGTGAAGGCTTGGGAGCCGCTTGCGCGCCGCGAGAATCGATCGAAGGCCGGAATAGACCGACTCCTCGAGGGTGCCTGCCTGGTTTCGCAGGACAGCGCGATCCCATGGCATCGACGGTCGATGCATCCACCGGTTATCGCCGGCGCGTCCTTCCACCTCCAGGTAGCCGTAGTCGTTTCGGAGACCGAGCTCGTCGCCCATGTAGATGATCGGCAGGCCGCCGAAGCCGATCACGAAGGCGTAGGCGCACAGCAGACGTCTGACAGCAAGTCTCAGACCGTCGGTCCAGATCTCGGCGGCGGCCTGTCCAGGCAGGCCGTTTAGCGCCGACTCAAGGCCGGCCAGGCTGGCTGCGCTGCCGCTAGTGCGGCGGTCCCCGGTACCTGGATTGGACTGGAAGTTGGCTCCTGCAGCGAAGCTGCCGGGGAAGGCCCCGCTGTAGAAGTCGGCTAGGAACGAGCGGTGCGCCGGTCCACTCAGCCCGAGGGACGCAGCGTCGCGATCGTCGATGGCCCAGCCGATGTCGTCGTGACAGCGCAGATAAGTCGCCCACGCCGTCGTGGTCGCCTTCGGCCGCATTGACGACATTGCCTTCTCCGCGAGTCGGGCGTCGCGCGTCGCTAGAGTCGACCACGCTTGCACCATGAGAGAGTTGTGGTAGGCGAGATCGGACACCTTGCCGGCCCGCTCACCGCAACCGAGGTAGTCAGTGACGATTTCGGGTGCGACGATCGCTTCCGCTTTGAAGATCGTGGCCGGTGCAACGATCCGGGTCATTGCGCGAAGAGCCTGCGTTATAGCGTGGACCTCAGGCTGGTTCTGGCAGTCGGTCCCGAGGCGTTTCCAGATGAACGCGATCGCGTCGAGGCGTAGACAGTCGACTCCGCGGTTCGCGAGGGAGAGGATTATGGAAGCGAACTCCATGAACACGTCGGGGTTCGACCAGTTGAGGTCCCACTGCCAGGAGTTGAACGTCGTCCAAACCCAGCCACCCGCCTCGTCGTCGAAGGTGAAGTTGCCTGGCGCGGACGCCGGGAACACCTCCGGAAGCGACCGCTCGTAGCGGTCCGGCATCTCCCGGTCGTCGAAGACGTAGAAGTAACGCCGGTAACGCTCGGCGCCCTCGCGCGCTGCGGCCGCCCAGCGGTGCTCCCTGGCGACGTGGTTGAGGACCAGGTCGAGGGTGAGGCTGATCCCGGCCTCGTGAAGTGCTCCTGCGAGGTTCTCCAGGTCGGTCATTGTCCCGAGGTCGGGTCGGACCCGGTCGTAGTCGGCGACTGCGTAGCCGCCGTCGTTCGGAGCGGGTCGTGGCAGCAGGAGGGGCATCAGGTGCAGGTAGGTGATACCAAGCTCGCTCAGGTAGCCGATGCGCTCGGATACCCCGGCGAGCGTCCCGGCGAAAAGCTCGGTGTAAGCGGCGTAGCCGACCTCGTACTCACGCTGGAACCAGTCGGGGCGGAGCAGCCGCTGTGTGTCCCGGAGCCGTAGTTCCGGGCGGCGCGCCTCGAAGGCAGCGCACATGAGAGCTTCGACGCGCTCGACGAGTCCGCTGTCGCGGTAGACCGTGAGCAGCCCGTCCCGAAGGTCGGGAAGCCAGCGTTGACGGCGTTCCTCGAAGCACGATGACACGAACAGGCGAACCTCCCACCCGGCACGATAGCGTTTACACACATTCGGGAGGGAAGTGAAGTCG